>CALMVH010000355.1:2978-4398 GCA_937873165.1 uncultured Rhodospirillales bacterium | reverse complement strand
CCGCGCATCCCTTCTTCTCTCTCAATACCATATCAACAATGTTCAATAAAACGCGCCCCTTGCGGAGCAATGCAGGCGCACAATGACTACGGCCTAATGGCCCTTCGAGCATTCCGTCTGGCTGATTTCACGTTGGCGACCCAGGGGCCGTCGTGGTGTGGAAGGTGATATAGACCTGGGAAAATCTGTCCGCAAGAGGTTTTTTGAGATTCTTTCATTCTCTTTAACGACTGGCCCAAGCTCATCGGCCTGCCTGTGGCACCGAGGCGTTCCGGTTGACAGCCGCGACGGGGTTTGCCAAGGTCCGACCCGGATCGGTGATCGCGCTTCGACAGCAAGCATAAGGCGCGGATGTTTCGAAACTGACCGAAACAAGTTCGGGGACGCTTTTTCGTGAAACTATATCTGTTCGCACCCGGCACGATCACGGCCGTGCTTCTGGCGTTGACATCCTATTCTGTCGATATCGACAACGGGGTTCGCACTATCCTTGGGGCTCCGCCTGTTCAGGATGCGTCTCAGCAGAACAGCGACGGTCCCGGGCCTGGTTCCGCGGGCACACCCCCTGCTACCCAGCCTGACCCCGTCGAAAACGTGTTGCCTCAGCCCACGCCCGATACGGTCGACAATGGCGCTGCCGATGTAGAGGCAGATGAGGATAACCAGCAGACACCCGCCGCAAGCAAGGTCCTTCAGAAGACGATCCAGTTGGGAAGCGGTGAATCAGTCAAGGATATGCTGGTGCATGCCGGGGTTGGCCCGGATGAATCCAAGGCGGCCCAGCTTGCCTTGACGAAAGTTCAGGCCCCGCGCGACATTCGCCTTGGACAGACATTCGAGGCGGTACTGCAGCGCGACGAGGACGGACTTCATCTCGTCAGCCTTGTCACCGAACCCGATGCCGAACGCACCATTTCGGTGTCCTCCTTGTCGAAAGGCGGCTTCGGCGCCCATGAGATCAAGGCGCACCTGTCGACTGTCTCCCGCATCGCCATCGGCACGGTCGAGAACTCGCTGTACGATGCCGCCTACAAGGCGAAGATGCCATCCTCGGTCCTGGCGGCCTTTATCCGCGCTTATTCCTACAGCGTCGATTTCCAGCGCGACATCCAGCCCGGCGACAAGTTTGCGGTGCTCTACGAGGCGACGGCCAACGATCGCGGCGAGATCGTGCGCCCCGGCAACATACTGGCGGCGTTCCTGCGCGTGGGCGACAAGGCGCAGCGTATCTACCTGAACCGCACTGCCGAAGGTTCGCTCGAGTTTTTCGCCCCGGACGGTCACGGCATTCGCCGTACGCTTTTGCGCACCCCAGTCGACGGGGCGCGCATCACCTCGGGCTTCGGGATGCGCATGCATCCGCTGCTGGGATATACCAAGATGCACAAAGGGGTGGATTTCGGCGCGCCTCCCGGTACGC
>CALMVH010000355.1:0-2968 GCA_937873165.1 uncultured Rhodospirillales bacterium | reverse complement strand
TGGCGTGGAAAAGATGGGCTGGTGGGGCGGCTATGGAAAATACGTAACGCTGCGCCATAACGCCGACACGGGTACCGCCTATGCGCATCTAAGCCGCTTCAACCCGGTTCTGCACGAGGGGTCGCATGTCCGCCAAGGACAAATCATAGCCTTTACCGGCACCACCGGCGCCTCCACTGGCCCTCACCTGCATTTCGAGGTGTTGAAGCATGGCGTTCAGGTCAACCCGCTGACCGTTTCCGGAAGCCTGGGCAACGAGCTGGAAGGCCGGGACATGACTGCGTTCCGGCGCCTGATGCAGGAACGAGACCACCAGATGCGGGAACTTATCGCCCCCTCTGAAGTTGTTCCCCGTAACGTAACAATCGCCTCGAAAAACGAGTAGGACAAGGCACAATGATCATTTTCTCTTCCCGTTCGCTGGTGCTTGCCGGTTTGCTGATCGGTCTTACCGGCGCGGCTTCGGCGCAGGATACGCCCGACCAGGCCGGCGCTGGTTACAGTGACGGTTACAACGGGCCGATGGGTCCCAATGTGAGCAAGGCTTTCGGTGTAGACGAAGACAACACGCCCGCACGCCCTGCCCCGATGCAACAGGCACCTCGTTCACAGCCCGGCGTCATATCCGATCCGCAGCAGGTCCGCGACTGCCTGTGCATGCAAACGCATTATGAAATGCTGAGCAACGACGTGTCGGCGAAGCAAGGCGCCTACAGCCAGGCGAAAACGCAGGTATCGACGCTTCAGGATCAGATTTCCGCCGCCCGGGCAAACCCCTCCAGTCCGCAGCAGATCGAGCAGATCCGCCAGATGTCACAACAGCGGATCGATGCGCAAAACCAGCTCAACATGCGCTACATCCCGGAACTGCAGAAATCGACTAAGACCTACAACCGGGCCGTAAGCTCGTTCCAGTCCATGTGCGGCGGTAAGTCCTACGACACCGAAGTGCTGGCACGGGTGAAGACCGGACTGGTCTGCCAGGGCGGTTAATACGCTTCTATCAACAGGAAGAAGCCGCCCGGTGGAGATTGGCCGGCTTCTTCATTTGATCCGTGCTGCTGTCAGGAGCTCCGGTTAGACAATCGCCTGAGGACCCAGCATATTCTCCAGAACCGCGCGGCATGTTTGCAGGTGCCCGTCGCCGTAGATCACCAGCACACGCCCATACTCGTTCAACTTAGCGGCGATCAGAGATAGCAGATGCGCGTCGCGGGCGCGGGTCATGGAGTCGGTCAATATCTGCAGGTGAGTGGTATCTTCCGATCCGAAGGGTGCATTGTCTTCGTTAGCCAGATCCATCAGGTTGCGGCTGCCGTTGTGTTGCTCCACCAGCCGAGGAAAGCTTCGAAATCCGGCTTTTCGTCAGCCGCAAGGTAATCAAACTCCTGTGCCAGCCTGCCGTTAGCAAGGGCCCGAAGATCGGCCTCGTTGACGGCAATCCCTGTCATCTGATCCTGTGGCACCTAGAGAAGCAAAAGACACCCCACATAATCCAGTAGGGAGAAACCTTTTGTGCGCGCGATGGCCAACAGTTCGGTGTCGGTCGGTTCGCCGCCTTGGAACTGGATACCGCGGGGGTGCGCGATGGAAACGGCGAACGCCCCCTCCCCGCCTTCGGCAAAGCCATTTCTCTCGTATGTTTGGACTAACGCTAAATATCGCTCGGGCGACACGCCCCAAGCGGAGGGGAACCCCTCGACGATGAGGAAACGCGGGTCGCAGGTTTCGACGGCCTGCCGTACCGCCACGCAGGTCGGATTATCGGTGCCCGAGACATGATGCGCGTTGATGAAGACCAAGTCTTTTCCGTCCCGCGCGAAATGCGTGATGACGGGCGGACGGACCTCAAGGTCGTCCTCCGGCATGTAGCTGCGAAGCAGGGAAAGGTCGGGGTTGAGCATGATCGCCTTCTATTGCGTCTCACCGTCATCCCCGCGAAAGCGGGAGTCCAGATTATCGCTCGAGGCCGCGAATACCGAACTTCCGCCTGCGTAGGCAGTAACTGTATGGAGATTTGGGCCGGACAAAAAGAAAGAGGCCGTTCTGGCCTCTTTCTTCCGACATCTGACTTCCGCTGATCAGGCCGCTTCTGTCGAACTCTCCGGCAATGCAGGCGTCTCGTTCGGCAGTGCCGCCTGATCGCGGTCGCGTTGCGAGGCGACTTCCTTCAGGCGGGCGACGACCGAGCCCGTACCCGCCGGGATCAGGCGGCCGACGATGACGTTTTCCTTCAGGCCGTCGAGGTTGTCGATCTTGCCCTGGGTCGCAGCCTCGGTCAGCACGCGGGTGGTTTCCTGGAACGATGCCGCCGAGATGAACGAGCGTGTCTGCAGGCTTGCCTTCGTGATGCCCTGCAAGATTGGCGTTCCTTTCGCCTCCGTCAGGTTTTCCTTGGCGGTCTTTGCGTTCTCCGTGTCGAACTCGATCCGGTCCACCTGCTCGCCCACCAGGAAGGTGGTCTCGCCGGCATCCGTGATCTCGACCTTTTGCAGCATCTGGCGAACGATCACTTCGATGTGCTTGTCGTTGATCTTCACGCCCTGCAACCGGTAGACGTCCTGGATCTCGTTGATCAGGTAATCCGCCAGCGCCTCGACGCCCATGACCTGCAGGATGTCGTGCGGCACGGGGCTGCCATCCATCAGCTGGTCGCCACGCTGCACGAAGTCGCCCTCGTGCACGACAAGATGCTTGCCCTTCGGCACCAGGTACTCGCGCGCCGATTCCGCGTCGCCGTCGGGCACCACCATGATGCGGCGCTTGGACTTGTAATCCTTGCCGAACTCGACGCGACCGTCGATGTCGGAAATGATCGAGAAGTCCTTTGGCCGCCGCGCCTCGAACAGCTCCGCCACGCGCGGCAGACCGCCTGTGATATCGCGGGTTTTCGAGCTTTCGCGCGGAATGCGCGCCAGGATGTCGCCCGGATGCACGGTTGCTCCGTTTTCGACGCTCAGCACCGCAT
>CALMVH010000354.1:1227-1556 GCA_937873165.1 uncultured Rhodospirillales bacterium | reverse complement strand
GCTGTCGGCTGGCTATTTCGACGCCTATTACACCAGGGCGCAAAAGGTAAGGACGCTGATCGCGCGCGACTTCAGCGACGCATTCGATCGGTGCGACTTCATCCTGACGCCCACCGCGCCCTCGACAGCTTTCGCCATTGGGGAAAACGCCGATGATCCCATCGCCATGTACCTGAACGACGTGTTCACTGTGCCCGCTTCGCTGGCAGGACTGCCGGGGATGTCGGTTCCTGCCGGGCTTGGCGCCGACGGCCTGCCGCTCGGCCTGCAAATTATCGGCCAGCCGTTCGACGAAGTCGGGGTCTTCAATGCTGCGGAAGCGGTGGAGA
>CALMVH010000354.1:0-1217 GCA_937873165.1 uncultured Rhodospirillales bacterium | reverse complement strand
TTTAGCCCGCGACCTTAAGTGAGCCGCATGGGAACAGGCAAGGCGCCGCCGGTGCAGGGATGGCGAAAATCTAGTCGGGAGCAATATCCCGCCCACGGTGTTGTCCTGCCTGCGATAACCCATCTTGGAGCAGTACGACATGGCCGATAATACAAACAACAGCGACATGGTCACGATTTCCGTCTCGAAAGAGGACCTCAAGACGCTGGGCAAGCTGATGATCTGGATGACGGACGATTGGAAGGACATGGACGTCACCAAGACCGATATCCCGGAAGACGAGATCGACGACGCCATCTCGCGCTGGGAAGAAATCTGCTCGGCGAACCTGGACGACGTGGGCGAGTAACGCATTCGCAAGTTCGTGGTTGCCCGTGGTTCGTCTAGCCTTTAGCAAGGAAGCAACACAACCATCGGGCAATCATGAACTGGGAAATGGTCATCGGGCTTGAGGTTCACGCCCAGGTCACATCGAACTCGAAACTGTTCTCGGGCGCCAGCGCCGCGTTTGGCGCGGCGCCTAACAGCCATGTAAGCCTGGTGGATGCGGCCATGCCAGGCATGCTGCCCGTGATCAATGAATACTGCGTGGAGCAGGCGGTGCGCACGGGGCTTGGACTCCAGGCGCAGATCAACCGGCGCAGCGTCTTCGAGCGCAAGAACTATTTCTATCCCGACCTGCCGCAGGGATATCAGATCAGCCAGTTCAAGCATCCCGTGGTAGGCAACGGCACAGTCGACATCGATCTGGCCGATGGCAGCACCAAGTCGATCCGGATCGAGCGGCTGCACCTGGAGCAGGACGCCGGCAAGTCGGTGCACGACATGCATCCGCAAAAAACCTATGTCGACCTGAACCGGTCGGGCGTGGCGCTGATGGAGATCGTATCCTTTCCCGACCTGCGCAGCGGCGAGGAAGTCGCCGCGTATATTCGCAAGCTGCGCGCCATCATGCGCTATCTAGGCACCTGCGACGGCAACATGGAGGAAGGGTCGCTTCGGTGCGACGTGAACCTGTCTATCCGCAAGCCCGGCGACGAACTAGGCACGCGCTGCGAGATCAAGAACGTGAACTCGATCCGCAACGTGCAGATGGCGATCGAATACGAGTTCAACCGCCAGATCGAGCTGGTCGAGGGTGGCGGCACAGTCGTGCAGGAAACCCGGTTGTGGGATACCAAGCAGGGTGTGACCCGTTCGATGCGCTCGAAGGAAGA
>CALMVH010000353.1 GCA_937873165.1 uncultured Rhodospirillales bacterium | reverse complement strand
GTTGTAGGGGTCGCCTTCTGCCACCGTCATCTCGCGCCTGACAACCTTGTCGACGGTGCGCTCGTTGCCAACGATATCGATGCGTTCGATGAAGTTCCGAGGTCCTTCGCCGATCTCGTAGGTGACGTCGATCGTATGCAGGTCCGTCTTGCGGCTGGTAGCGGGCTTTACCTCGACAAACGGGTAGTTCAGCTTGTTGACGTCGTTGGTCAGCACGGTCACGGTATCGTCCACCGCAGTCGCGTTGTACCAGTCCCCGGACGCGGTGCGCAGATCTTCATACAACGGCGTCGCGTCCAGTCCCTTCAGCTTCGGATCGATCTTGATCGTGCCGAACTTGTAGCGAGGCCCCTCTTCAAGCGTGATCGTCAGGAAGAACTCATCGCGGGTCGGGGTCAGTTCGGCAACGGCGGACAGCACACGGAAATCGGCATAGCCATGCGCCAGGTAGAAACGGCGCAGCAATTCCTTGTCATAGTTCAGGCGGTCGGGATCGTACGTATCGTTCGACGATAGGAAGCGATACCAGGCCGTTTCCTTCGTTTCCATGATGTCGCGCAGGTCTTGATCGCCAAACTCGTGGTTGCCTACGAAATTGATCCGGGCAACGGGCGTGCGTGGCCCTTCGTCGATCTCGAACACCAGATCGACGCGATTTTCAGGCAGCAGAATGACCTTGGGTTCGACTCGCGCGGAGTAACGGCCGGCGCGGCGGTAGATTTCCAGGATACGATCCACGTCGGCCTGGACACGCGTGCGCGTGTACACAACGCGGGGGCGCAGCTGGATTTCATCATGCAGCTTATCGGCGTCGATCTTGTGATTGCCCTCGAAGGAAATCCGGTTGATGATCGGATTTTCCACGACGTTGACGATCAGCGTGCCGCCATCCTGGTGCAGCGTGACGTCGGCGAACAGGCCCGTGGCGAACAACGCCTTCAGTGACTGGTCCAGCGTGGCCGGGGTAACAATGTCGCCCGTCTTGATCGGCAGGTATGACTGCACGGTTGTTGGTTCGATACGCTGGGTGCCTTCGATCCGGATGACGCTGATCGGCGTTTCGGTTTGGGCATACGCCTCGCGCTCACCTGACACTACCAGCATACACAGTGCGGCAAGCAGAAACGCCGCGCCGAAAGCGGCGCGCTTCAGCCTAAGATATATGTCCCCGGACGAAATCGACAAAGCCGAGATGAACGAGGTCGTTCCAGTTTGCAAAAACCGCAAGAGTCAGCACCAAAGCAAGACCAAACCGGAAACTGTATTTCATAACAGCTTCACCTGGCGGTTTCCCGCGCACGGCCTCGATTGCATAGAACAGAAGATGGCCCCCGTCCAGCACCGGTATGGGAAAAAGGTTGATAAGTCCCAAATTCACCGACAGCAACGCCATGAAGTAGATCAGGTCGACAGTTCCACTACGCGCGCTGTCACCGGACATCTTGGCGATGCCGAACACGCCGCTCATCTGGTCGGCAGGCCGAGTCCCCTTTATGATCTGCCACACGGACACGAGCTCTTCATGGGCAATCAGCCAGGTTTCGCGCCACGCTTCACCCACGGCCTTGACCGGGTTGTCGCGGACAACCTCCGACGAACCCGCATGCTTGATGCCAAGCCGGCCGATGTGATCGACGTTACCGAAGCGGTCGGTCTCGGAAACCGACTCAGGCGTAGCCGTCAGCGTAAACGGCGTATCGCCGCGGTTCACAACGATGCTCATCGCCTGACCAGGCCGCAGCGTCACGATTTCCTGGATATCCTCGAATCGTTTGATGGATCGGCCATCGATGGATACGAACACATCGCCCGGCTTGATGCCTGCCTGATCGGCGGCGCTGCCCGCCACGACTTCGCTGACATCGGGCTTTGACACACGCTGGCCGATTACAGCAAACAACACGGACAGCATCACGATCGTGAAGATGAAATTCGCCATGGGACCGGCCGAAACAACCGCGGCCCTGGCCCAGAGCGGCTTGCTGGCGAACAGGCCGGTACGCTCCTCGGGAGTTATGCGCGTGGTATCAACCGTGGCGGTCCAGCTCGACTCATCGGCATCACCGAACATCTTGACGTATCCGCCAAGCGGCAGCATCGACAGTTTCCAGCGTGTGCCATGCTTGTCGTTCCAGCCAAACAATTCAGCCCCGAAGCCGATGGAGAACGCATCGATCTTGACCCCGCACCGGCGCGCGACCCAGAAATGGCCGAACTCGTGAACAAAGATCAGTACCGTCAGGACAATCAGGAACGGCAGGACATAACCAAGAGCGTGCGAAATGTAGATCATGCTGTTCCTTACCGGGATGCAACCTTGTGCAGCGATGGCCTGGCTATCAGGCGCTCCGCCCTCTGCCGCGCCATGACATCCGCCGCGTACACGTCGTCGAGGCCGGCGAGCGGACCCGACGGCAAATCACTCAAGACGCGCTCCACAGTCGAGGCGATATCGAGGAAACCGATACGGCGGTCGAGAAAGGCGGCCACGGCGATTTCGTTTGCGGCATTCAGTATAGTTGGCGCGCTGCCCCCGGCCTGCAAGGCCTCGCGCGCAAGTCTGAGCGCGGGGAAGCGGACCGGATCGGCCGGCTCGAAGGAAAGCGGCCCCGCCTTTGCGATATCCAGTGTTTGGCCCGTTGTCTTCATCCGCTGTGGCCAGGCGAGCGCGTGCGCGATGGGAGTGCGCATGTCAGGCGCGCCCAGCTGCGCCAGCATCGACCCATCGGCATATTCCACCAGTGTATG
>CALMVH010000352.1:783-4058 GCA_937873165.1 uncultured Rhodospirillales bacterium | reverse complement strand
CTCGTAATGGTCGGACCTGTCGTCAAGATCGATCCTGCGACGCTTCCGCAGGCATCCAACATCCATTATCTGGGGCAGAAATCTTACGAGGAGTTGCCATCCTATCTTGCAGGATGGGAGGTTGCGATGCTGCCGTTCGCGATGAACGACTCGACGCGTTTCATCAGCCCGACCAAGACACCCGAATACCTGGCAGCCGGCTGCGCGGTTGTCTCGACCCCGATCCGGGACGTTGTTCGGCCTTATGGCGAGAAGAACCTTGTCAAGATCGCGAAGGACTCCGGGCAGTTTGTCCAGGCAATCGAAACATTGCTGGCCGATGCGCAGAAAACCGAGCGGCGTCGCGCGGCCGACGCGTTCCTGGCAGACCTGTCATGGGACGATACCTGGCGGCGGATGTCGGGTTTGCTGGATGCGGCGGCCGCCGAACACACATCGACAGGACCCTCCGCCATCGTACGCACCGGCCCAGGCTGGAATTTCGATTATGTGGTCGTTGGAGCCGGCTTTGCCGGCGCCGTGATGGCCGAGCGCTTGGCGACCCAGGCGGGGAAGCGTGTGCTGGTGATCGACAGGCGCCCGCACATTGCCGGCAACGCATATGATCACCACGACGAGGCAGGCGTGCTTGTGCACAAGTACGGTCCGCATATTTTCCACACCAATTCCGCGACTGTGTTCGCTTACCTCAGCCAGTTCACGCAGTGGCGCCCCTACGAGCACCGCGTTCTGGGCGCGGTGGATGAAAAACTGGTGCCGGTTCCGATCAATCGCACCACGATCAACAAGCTGTACGGCCTTAACCTCAGCGAGACCGAGGTCGCATCGTTCCTGGCGGAGCGCGCCGAGACTGTGCCGGAGGTCCGCACCTCCGAGGATGTTGTCGTCTCGACCGTGGGCCGCGAACTGTATGAAAAGTTCTTTCGGGGCTACACCACCAAGCAATGGGGACTTGACCCGTCGGAACTCGACAAATGCGTGACCGCGCGCATACCGGTCCGCACCAACGACGACGACCGGTACTTCGCGGACCAATACCAGGCCATGCCGCTGGACGGGTACACGAAGATGTTCGAGCGCATGCTGGATCACCCGAACATCCGCGTCATGGTAGGCACGGAGTTCCGCGATATCGAAAGCAAGGTCAATGCGGTCGAGGGCATCGTGTTCACCGGCCCGGTCGATGAATACTTTAACTACCGCTATGGGCGGCTACCTTACCGGTCGTTGCAGTTCAAGCATGTGTCCCTGGACCAGGCGCAGTTCCAGCCGGTTGGCGTGGTGAACTATCCCGCCCGCGACGTGCCGTATACCCGCATCACCGAGTACAAGCACCTGACCGGGCAGGATACCGCCAAAACCAGCATCACTTACGAGTTTCCATCCTCCGAAGGCGACCCGTACTATCCTATTCCCCGGCCCGAGAACCAGGCCATGTACAAGAAGTACCAGGCATTGGCCGACGCCACACCCGACGTGTACTTCGTGGGGCGCCTGGCAACCTACCGGTACTACAACATGGATCAGGTGGTGGCGCAGGCACTTACCATGTATCAAACAATTCGGGACAAGATCGACGTGGTTGCCGAGGCAACCCAGGCGACAGGAGATGCCGTATCCTGACGGGTGGCGAGCAGCATGCCGCTTTTCAAATCGTTCGTGTTGGGAGGCTTCGAGTGTTCAACCTTTCGCCGCCGCGGCGATCACAGGCGGCTGGATGTAATCGCTTCCACAGGGCATGACCGGTTTGCCGAGACCGATTACCGCCAGCTTGTCCAGCACGGGATGCTAAGCGCACGCGACGGCGTGCGCTGGCATGTGATCGAACCACAGGGAAACGGCTGCTACGATTGGTCAAGCTTCTTGCCCCAGGTACGTGCCGCCCGCAACGCAGGCGTTCAGGTTGTTTGGGATCTTATGCATTACGGATGGCCCGATCCCATCGATATCTGGTCGCCTGCCTTTGTTGAGTCGTTCGCGTCGTTTGCAAAAGCCGTGGCCAGCGTGGTCGCAAGCGAGTCGAGCGAAACACCTTTCTATTGTCCGATAAACGAAATTTCATTTTTCGCGTGGGCCGGAGGCGACATCAAGTATTTCGGGCCTTTCGGCGAAGGACGCGGCGAGGAGCTGAAAAAACAGTTGATCAGCGCTTCGATTGCAGCAATCGACGCAATACGCTCCGTTGATTCACGAGCGCGCTTCGTCCAGGCGGAACCGGCGATCAATGTCATTCCCGATCCGACAAAAGGTCCCAAGCACCGAGACCAAGCGATTGGGCACACGATGGCTCAATTTCAGGCGTTCGATGGCATGGCAGGTTATATCTGGCCCGAACTTGGTGGCCGGCCGGACTGCCTGGATATCATTGGGATCAACTATTACTTCAACAATCAATGGATTCATCATGGTTCGCGTGTGGATATAGGCGATGAATTCTACCGTCCTTTCCGAGCCATTCTGCAGACGGTTTATGACAGGTACAAACGGCCTGTCATTGTATCCGAGACCGGGATCGAGGAAGAGCGCAGGCCCGCATGGCTGCGTTACATTTGCGAAGAAACACGCGCTGCCTTGTTAGCCGGTGCCCGCATTGAAGGCATCTGCCTATACCCTGTCGTGAATCATCCAGGTTGGGACGATGACCGTGCGTGCCAAAACGGTTTGTTTGAAGCCGAACCAGGTCAGCAAGGTCGCAATGTGTTCGCACCGCTTGCGGAGGAATTAGCAAGCCAGCTTATTCAAGGGTTCGAAACACGCTGACGCACTCATACTCGTCATGTAGCTCACTCGCGCTTTTTTGCTTATATTTTCACCTTGTGCTCTCGTATTGACGCTTTTTTAAGCACATATTGTAACTATGGAAGGAAATAGTGCAAGGGGGCGGATCATGGCTGACGGGATGCAAGGCGTCTTTACGCCAACGCGGCGGTGGAGGGCGGATCAGGCAAACGCCTGGTACAACCAGAACCCCTGGCTGGTAGGTGCGAACTATATCCCTGCGAACGCCATCAATCAGCTTGAGATGTGGCAGGAAGAGACATTCGATCCCGCTCGCATCGACCTCGAACTCGGCTGGGCCAAGAAGCTGGGCATGAACACTGTGCGGGTTTTCCTGCACGACTTGCTATGGGCCAACGATGCAGCCGGCCTGGTGCGGCGCATGGACGGGTTCCTGTCGATCGCCAGCCGTCATGGCATAAAGCCATCCTTTGTCCTGTTCGATAGTTGCTGGAACCCCAATCCCACGGCCGGCCCGCAACCGGAGCCGATACCCG
>CALMVH010000352.1:0-773 GCA_937873165.1 uncultured Rhodospirillales bacterium | reverse complement strand
GCGATCCTGCGGCGTTTGCGAAGCTGCAACCCTATGTAGAAGGCGTCATTCGCGCCTTTGGTCACGATGAGCGTGTTCTGTACTGGGACTTGTGGAACGAACCCTGCAACACCGGCGGATCGTGGACCATCAGCAGCACGCAGCGCGAGAAGGCCGGGCTTGTGGGGCCGCTGCTACTGCAAACATTCGAATGGGCGCGCAACGCAGCCCCTGAACAGCCTGTTACCAGCGGCATCTGGGGCGGGGATGCCTCGGCGGACAGCCTGAACGATGCCGAACGGGTCCAGCTCGCGCAGTCGGACATACTGACGTTCCACAGCTACGCCTCCGACCCGCACCGGTTTGAAGACAGGATCGTTTGGCTACAATCCCATAGCAGGCCAGTGATCTGCACCGAATACCTAGCGCGTGGCGACAACAATCTGCTGGATACGCTTTTGCCCATGGCCAAGGAGTATCGCGTTGGAATGGTGAACTGGGGCCTAGTGGCAGGCAAGACGCAGACCTTCCTACCCTGGAACGGCGGCACCATGGAACATCCCGTTGCTTGGGCGAACGATCCGAGCCGCATGTGGCATCACGAACTGCTTCATGCCGACGGCAAGCCGTACCGGATCGAGGAAGGCTGGCTGATGCGGGGATTGACGCACGGCGAAACCTTCGAGCACTACCAGGCCGCGGCTCCGCACAGCGTCCCCCTACAGGTTTTGGCCGATCTCCACCCGGTGCATTAATCAGGAGCCGCCTCAGGAAACTGAAAAACTGTGACGGAC
>CALMVH010000351.1:19018-28947 GCA_937873165.1 uncultured Rhodospirillales bacterium | reverse complement strand
GGCATGAGCCGGCGGCACCAGTCCGATCGACACGAAGCCGAAAACGGCAAGGAAAATAACGCGGCGGGTGCAGGCTGGAGGCATGAAGTCGATCGGTCCGGGGTAGCAGCATCCTTGTAACGGATCGCCCTGCCAAATCCTGTGATGGACCGGCGGTTTAGGCGCCGTCCAGATCGGGCAGTTGCTCTACCTGCCGGCAAAGGGCCGTTAGCCTTGGTAAGCTGCCGCAGGCGCGGGCACAGGTTCTATATCCAGTGGCGCATTCGAGCGAAGCCCAGCGTTGCCATCCCGATTAGCGCGATCACTGCGATCATGATCCAGAAACCTGGGGCGCCCATCGGGTGCACGGGCGGCTGCAGCAGCATCGCCGTGATGCTGACGATCACGCTGGCGGGAAACCAGATAAAGGAAACAAGCGTCAGCACCTTGATGACCTCGCTCGTGCGCAGCGTGGTCTGGGTCGTGAACATGTCGAACGATCCCAGCAACAGTTCGCGGGCATTCTCGACCGCCTCGATGGCGCGCTCCAGGCGGTCGCCCAGCGCCACGAACTGCGCGCTCGACTCCCGTCCTGCGGTTGTCAGGAAATCGGGTCGGCCCATGGCGGCATAGACCTCGCGATGCGGACTAAGCACGCGCCTGACCAGGGCTACCCTTTGGCGTAGTCTCGCCATGTCGGTCAGCAGATCGCGCCGATGCCGAGG
This sequence comes from uncultured Rhodospirillales bacterium, assembly GCA_937873165.1. Classification (GTDB taxonomy): domain Bacteria; phylum Pseudomonadota; class Alphaproteobacteria; order CALMVH01; family CALMVH01; genus CALMVH01. The sequence goes on along the minus strand of CALMVH010000351.1, from coordinate 28,243 downwards.
CCGCAGCGCGTGGGCGTCGATCCGGTCGATATGGGTTTCCAGCTCCTCGACCAGCCGGAAGTACCCTGTGACGTGCCATTCCAGCAGCCCCGCCAGAAAGGATGCCGCGTCCAGCTCGCCAAGAGCCGAGTCCGACTTGATGCGCTTGTCAAAATCCTCCAGAAACTTGACGGGCTTTCGGTGAACCGTCACGACGATGTTCGGCATCAGGATAAAGTCGACCTCGATCTTCCTGTATCGTCCGTTGTCGTCCTGCAGGGCATTTATGTTCAACTGGAAATATCGCCCGTAATTATCGAGGCGGGGGCGATGCTCCTTCTGCAACAATGAATAGATCGAGTCGCGGGTAAGGTTCAGCAACTGGCCGGTTTGTTGGATCTCGGCGTCTTCGAACTCTCCGATATCGATCCAAAGCAGGTGCTTGTCGTGAATCTGCGCCACCAAGTCCGCACCGAGAACGACCTTTCGGTCGATCCCGGCCGCATCATAAAGGTAGGTGTGTACGGCCAACTCGCTGCCCCCGTTTGTCGTGTCTGCAAGGCAGCAAGCCGTAGATGCCGGTTACTTCCTGCCGGAATGCTCGATGTGCCGGCTGAAGACCTTGTCTGCAATCTTCTGCTGTGCTTCGGGCATCGAGTTGTACAAGGGCGTAAAGGCATCGATCAGTTTTTGCAGGCCATCGGCGTGAGCCTGCGTGATTGCCTGGTATGATTTCAGATCTTGCAGCGCGGTCATGATACTTCCGTTCTCACGGTCGGTCATCAGCCCTCGCATAATGGACGCATTGTTGCGCATTGCATCAGCCACATTGCTCCAGGCTTTTTCCTGGTCGGACGTGATCTTCAGCTGGTTGTGCAACGATGTGATCCGACCTTCGACATCCTTTTCATGGACCGGAGCAGGCGCACTTGCCGCAGGTGTTTCGGCGGCGGGAGCCGACGCGGCGGGAGCCGTTGCCGCATCTTGCGCGAAGCCGGGCGCGGCGAAGGCAAACAAGGAAACGCCCAGCGCCAGCGAAGCGAAAACGCCAGACAGGCTTTTTGATTCGGATTTTTTCACAGGAAACCTCGGATAAGATTGGAAGAAGGCCATTAACGGTGATGGTCGTCATGACCATGGAAATGCTCGTCGTGGCCATGGTGACCATGATGCACGGGATGACCGTATCCGTAGGCCAGCCCATAGGTATCGTAGACCGGCGGCACGGTAACAACGGGAGAGCCGTAGATCGCGGCATAGCCTGGGGCGGCGGGAACGCAGCCCGCACCCCCGTAAAACGCGTATCCCGGCGGGCAACTGACCACCGTTTGGGCCTGCGCCGGGTCATCGGCAAAAATTGCAGCCAGCGCCATCGCGCCGCCTGCGACCGCCGCGAACCTGGTCTTTAATGGTTCCAAAAACTTCATTGCCACTCCCGGATCGGACTTGTTCTTGCGGGGTCGCATCGCCCGCTTCGCAAAATGAGAACCCGTCACCGCCCTGTTTGTTGCGTGGTCGCCAAGCGCGCGGGCGTCATTGATGAAGCCGGAATCTGGTATGCGCCTTAACATTTGGGAAAATGAGGTGTATATCAATAGCTATATTCCGGCTGCCTCAGGATGAAGAACAAGGAGGTTCGGTATGCCTACCTACAAAGCACCGCTCGACCATTACCGTTTCCTGATAAACGAGGTATTCGACGTCGCCCAGCTGGCGCGGCTGCCCGGGATGGAGGATTTCGGTCCGGATGTGATCAGCAGCGTTCTGGAGGAAGCCGCACGGCTGGCGGAGCACGAAATCCAGCCCTTGAACCTGCCGGGCGATGCCGAAGGATGCCGTTATGAAAACGGAACCGTCACGACGCCGAAGGGCTTTAAGCAGGCTTACGACCGGCTGTGCGGAGGCGGATGGACGGGGCTGACCGCCGAAACTCGCTACGGCGGCCAGGGCCTGCCGCATGTCGCAGGCACGGCGTTCGAGGAAATGATGTCGAGCGCCAACATGGCCTTCGGGATGTTTCCGGGCCTGAGCCAAGGCGCCTACCGCGCCATCCTAAACCACGGCACCGACGATCAGAAGGATTTGTACCTGCCCATGCTGGCGAGCGGCGTGTGGAGTGGGACGATGTGCCTGACGGAGTCGCAATGCGGCACCGATCTGGGCCTGATCCGCACCAAAGCGATCCCGGCGGAGGATGGCAGCTTCCGGATCACCGGCAGCAAGATCTTCATCTCGGCGGGCGAACACGACCTGACCGAGAATATTATCCACCTGGTGTTGGCAAAGCTGCCGGATGCACCGTCCGGCGTGAAGGGCATCAGCCTGTTCGTGGTGCCCAAGTTCATGCCGGTCCCGAACGGCAACGCTTGGAAGGCCGGGACACGCAACGGAGTTCGCTGCGGATCGATCGAACACAAGATGGGTATCAAGGCATCGCCGACCTGCGTTATCAATTTCGACGAAGCGACCGGCTGGCTGGTGGGCGAACCGCACAAGGGCATGCGCGCGATGTTCACCATGATGAACGCCGCGCGGCTGGGTGTGGCGATGCAGGGGCTGGGCGCCGCGGAAGTCGCCTACCAGAACGCGCTGACCTACGCCAACGACCGCCTGCAAGGCCGCGCGCTGAAGGGTCCAGCGGCGCCGGCGAAACCCGCCGATCCCATCATCGTTCACCCCGATGTGCGCCGCACCCTTTTGACCATCAAGGCGTTCACCGAAGGCGCGCGCGCCCTGTCAGTCTGGGTGGGCATGCAGCTCGATATCATGCACGCCAATCCCGATCCGCACGCCAAGCAGGAAGCGGAAGATTTGCTGGCGCTGATGACGCCGGTGTTGAAGGCCTACTTTACCGATGCCGGGTTTGAATCCGCCAACATGGCGATGCAGGTCTATGGCGGCCACGGCTACATCCATGAATGGGGAATGGAGCAGTTCGTGCGCGACGCCCGCATTACCCAGATCTACGAGGGAGCCAACGGCATTCAGGCACTGGACCTCGTAGGACGCAAGCTGCCGCAAAACACAGGGCGGCTGTTGCGCCGGTTCTTCCATCCCGTGCAGCAATTCTGCGAGTCAAACGCCGCCGACCCGACATTGGCGGAGTTCGTGGTACCCGTGGCGAAGGCGTTGGGCAAGTTGCAGTACGCCACGGTGACCGTGGCGCAGAAGGGCATGGCGAACCCCGACGAGGCAGGGGCGGCCTCCAGTGACTACCTGCGCCTGTTCGCGTTGGTCGCCATGGGCTACATGTGGGCGCGCATGGCGAAGGGCGCGACGGAAAAACGGCCGCAGGCTGGCGAACGCGCCCCCTTCTCCCCCGCGCGGCTGCGTACGGCCCGGTTCTTCATGGCGCGGGTGCTACCCGAGGCTGAGATGCGTTTCCGGCAGGTGATGGCGGGCGGCAAGTCGATGATGGACATGCCTGCGGACGAGTTCGCCGCTTGATCCGAAACGCTTGACGGTTTTACACAAATTATGCGTATCCTGATTCCCTGAACAAGGCATTGGGAGGCATGATTGGACGATCAGAAACTACCATTCTCTTTCAACGAACAGCGTCCGTCGGCGGTCGTCCTGCAAATGCCGGGTTCCAAGACCCCGGCACAGCGCGTTCCGCTTGCGGCTCGCATCACGCCCGCTGATGTCCTGACGTTCAAGACCATTCAGAAGCAGTCCAGGGCTCTGGTTCCGATCCACCAAAGCTGGTCACCGTGAGCTTCACCCTTCGGTAGATGCGAAGGTCGGTTTATTGCGCCGGCATAAGAACCGAAGACAAGCGCGTTGCCCAAGGCGGAACCTGCCTTATTCCCTCTCGTAGAAAGGCAAATTATGTCGTCACATTTTTTCGAAAACAACCTCCTTGAACTGGAAATCGCGAAAAGGCGTCCTGAACGCTGGGCGGGGTTGATCATGCGGCTGGCAGCGCGAGACCCGCACCAGGCCAGGATTCAGGCAGACATCGTAAGATCTCAGGAAATCGATCACGGATTCAGGAACAGCCCTATTTGTATCGCAGCCACCGCGGCTCTCGAAGTCATGAACGAACGCCAGGGCAGGCCGAGTGCGACATTGCTCCCCGTCAACGCATCAATGGATTTCTATCGCCCCCCGACCGCCAAAAAAGTATCGAGCATGAAACTGGTGAAGCCAAGAGGAAGGAAATCAACGCAATCATCCAGCCCATGCTGATCGTGCAAGTATTCGAACAAACTAACCGCGGTAACGGAACGACTGTTTACACGATAACTCAGGCTGTACGGCTGACATGATCCAGTCCCGTTTGAATCAGATGATCCAACACGCTCGAAAGCCGGATGCGTCCTTCTTGCGTGGCGGCGATGCCAGCTGGCGTTACCATCAAGTAGCCAGCGTTTTCCAGACGCCGCAGAACAGATGGGTCTATCCAGTCCGACAAACCTCGTCCGGTTTCCTCAACGATCCGATCGTGCGATATCGGTTCCCGCAATCGCAAGCCCATCAATAACAGTTCCTGCAGCCGCATGACCGGGTTCAACGCTTCCGGCTCATACGCGCCGTGGCCCTGGGCCTCGACACGCGTCAGCCATATATCAGGCGCACGATGCGCCCGCGTCGCATATTTGCTGCCGTCACGGGTAACCCGCCCATGCGCGCCCGGACCGATGCCAAGGTAGTCGCCGTAGCGCCAGTATGCTAGGTTGTGGCGGCTTTCCTGACCGGGAACCGCATAGTTCGACACCTCGTAGGCCTGCAATCCCGCCTCGTCCAGGGTTTCTCCGGTTACCTTGTACAAATCAGCCGCAAGATCGCCATCCGGCAGATCGAACGCGCCCTGCCGGTGCAGGGTCTCAAACTTCGTGCCCTGCTCGATGGTCAACTGGTAGGCCGACAGGTGCGCTGGTCCCAACTGAAGAGCCTGGCGTAGTTCGGTTTCCCACGCGGCCGCGGTCTGGTTCGGCCGGGCGTAGATCAAGTCAAAGGAAAAGCGGGGAAAATACTGCGCCGCCAGATCGACTGCGGCGTAGGCCTCGGCGGCATCGTGCTTACGTCCCAGAAAGCGCAAAGCCGTCTGGTCGAACGACTGGATACCGATGGAAACCCGGTTAACACCGGCGGCGGCAAAACCCGCGAACACAGCCTGGTCAACCGATCCAGGGTTGGCCTCCGCAGTGATCTCGACATCCGCATCGACCGGCCAGAGACGGCCGATCGTCTCAATGATGAAGGCTACCGTGCGCGGCTCCATCAGGGACGGCGTACCGCCTCCGAAGAAAATCGAGGTCACGGGGCGGCCGGGGGGCAACACGCCAGCGTAATGCGCTAACTCGTCGGCAAACGCCCGCCGCCAGCGATGATGGTCTACCGTGTCCGAAACGTGCGAGTTGAAGTCGCAGTAGGGGCACTTCGAAACGCAGAACGGCCAATGTACGTAGACCGCCAGCCCATCGCGGCGGGGTTGGGTCACGCGCGGGGCATTTGACTGATGCTGCCGGCCGGCCGGCCGAACTGTTCGCGTATCTTGACCAGGTCGAAGCTGCGCGATTGCCGCCGTCCGGGCAGGCTGATCAACCCCTTTGCCGCTTGTATCATTGGCTGGATCAACCGTTCCCCGTGTACGGAGGCCGTACCGGAAAAAGTATCGGTGAAATCCTTCAAGATGCGGCGCTTGTAGGCCGAGTCCCGGCTGCAGATAACCATGTTGCGCAGGTCGACCGCGGTCTCCACGTCGCCCAGAATATCATACTGCGTAGGGGGATAGTTCCAGCCATCCGCGGCAACCAGCCTGAGATCGCCGTTACCGAGATACGTGAACGGTTTCTCGCCGCCCGACCGGGTCATGCTGATGACCGTGTTGAGAAAAGGGCCCACGTGATCGTCAGGCAGGATTGTATCCTGGATGCGGCTTTCCATCCGGCGCACACCATGGATGAAGTAGGATGCGATGCCGAGCGCGGGCAACAGGCGCGCCTGACTGGTATCGTGATACGTCGTCAAGCTATCCAGCCAGGAGGCCGCTTTTTCAGGCGGAACCGAACAAAGAACCAGCAATCTGACCCCGGCATCTTCGTTCCGGTTGAGGACCGAAGCCATGTTGGGATCGAAAAACTGCCCGACCAGAGCGCCGGGTGAACGGCTTTCCAGATCCCGCATGTACCGCGATGCCTGCCGCATCTCCGGGGAATTTTCGTAACGCAAATCAACCTCTATCACTGTCTCGGAACAACCCGCACAACTTAAACTATTTTTAACATCTTACCTATTCGAAGCAAGCGTTCATTAGAACCTTAAATGCGGCACCACGATGACTAATCGCCTGCTTTTCGGATGGATCCAGCATCGCAAGCGTGACCTCCCTGCCTTCGGGTATGAAGATCGGATCGTATCCGAAGCCATTGGCACCGCCCGCTTCCAAGGCGATCCGCCCCTTCAGCACCCCCTCGAACGTCCGATACACGCCATCGGGCCATGCGATGCAAAGTGCGCACTTGAAAGACGCCGTGCGATCGTTCCGGTTTCCCAACAGGTCAAGAATTTTTTGCGAAGCGGCCACGAAGTCCTTGCCCGGCCTGGCCCAGCGCGCGGAATAGATACCGGGTTGACCGTCCAGCGCATCTACGCACAAGCCGCTATCGTCGGCAAGCGACGGCAATCCCGAGGCTCGCGCGGCTGCCAGTGCCTTTAGTTCGGCGTTATCGGCAAAGGTTGTGCCGGTCTCCTCCAGCTCCGGCAAGCCAAGCGCCGCAGCCGATCGGCAATGCGTCACATGGGGTAACAGCAAGGCCGCGATCTCGCGCAGCTTGCCCGCGTTGTGGGTGGCGACGACCAGCGTTTCGCCTGAAACGCGACGTTCCGCCATCAGATCTGCTGCAGCGCCAGCCGCTGGTATCCCACCAGTTCCGCGACACCTTTGCGCGCAAGGCGCATCAGGTCGAGGAACTGGGTCTCGCTAAACGGCGACTGCTCGGCCGTACCCTGCACCTCGACGATACCGCCATCGGCTGTCATGACGAAGTTCGTATCGGCCTCGGCATTTGAGTCTTCGTCGTAGTCAAGGTCGAGCACGGCTTCGCCCTTGTACAGCCCGCACGAAATGGCTGCCACTTCCTGCAGCAACGGCATGCGCTTGACCGCCCCGATCCTCAGCAGATGCTGAAAGGCAAGATGCAGCGCCACATAGGCGCCGGTGATCGATGCAGTACGGGTGCCGCCATCGGCCTGTATAACATCGCAATCGACGACCACCTGCATTTCGCCCATCGCCTGGCGGTCCACAACGGCGCGCAGGGACCGGCCGATCAGGCGCTGGATTTCCTGCGTGCGGCCCGACTGCTTGCCCTTTGCCGCCTCGCGGTCGGTGCGGGTATGGGTGGAGCGCGGCAGCATGCCATACTCGGCCGTGACCCAGCCGAGGCCCGTTCCCTTCAGGAACGGCGGTACGCGCGCCTCGACGCTGGCATTGCACAACACGTGGGTATCGCCAAAGCGCACCAGGCATGACCCCTCGGCGTGGCGGCTGAAGTTGGGTTCAAGCGCGATGGTGCGCAAGCTGTCGTTGGATCGGCCCGAGGGTCGCATGGATACACCTGTTTTGAGAGGCGGCGACCTTAATCCCGCCGCTCGGCTTCGTCCACACGAGATTGCGCCCTATGGCGTTCGTGGTACATCAGGTGCATGCCCGCCGACCTGAATGCCCGCGCCCGCGAAATCCTGCGCCTGATCGTCGATTCCTATGTCGAAAGTGGCGAGCCGGTGGGATCGCGCACGGTGGCGCAGCGCCTTGGGTCCTCGATCTCGGCCGCCACGATCCGGAACGTCATGGCCGACCTTGAGGATGCCGGCCTGTTGTACGCGCCGCATACCTCTGCCGGGCGCCTGCCGACGGCTTCGGGATTGAGCTTGTTCGTCAACGGGTTGCTGCAGATGGGCGGGCTTTCCAGCGACGAGCGCACGAACATCGAGCGGCAATGTGCGCTGGCCAACCGCTCCCTGCCCGACGCCCTCGGCGAGGCAACCAACGCCTTGTCCGGATTGTCCGGGTGCGCGGGGCTGGTGATTGCGCCGAAAACCGACAGGCCCCTGAAGCACATCGAGTTTGTAGGCCTGGCGCCCGGCCGCGCGCTGGTCGTGCTGGTGACGGAGGACGGCGTGGTGGAAAACCGCGTGATCGACATGCCGCTGGACGTGCCAGTCTCGTCCCTGGTTCAGGCGACCAACTACCTGAACGCGCGCGTAACGGGCCGGACGCTGGAAGACGCCCGCGCCGATATCCAGCGCGACCTGGAAGCGCAGCAGGGCGAACTGGATCGCTTGACCGCGGAACTGGTGGAAGCGGGCCTTGCCACCTGGGCAGGCGGCGGAACCGGCCAGTTAATCGTGCGCGGACAGTCGAACCTGCTGGAAGGGATATCGGGCGCGGCGGATCTGGAACGGATCCGGCAGTTGTTCGGCACGCTGGAAACGCGTGAAACCATGCTGAAGCTGCTGGACCTGACCGGGACCGCCGAGGGCGTGCAGATTTTCATCGGGGCCGAAAACTCGATGTTCGATCATGCCGGATGTTCGCTGATCGTGACCCCGTACATGAACCGCAGCGAACAGATCGTGGGCGCGATCGGCGTGATCGGCCCCCTGCGGCTGAACTACGCCCGCATCATCCCGCTGGTGGATTACACCGCCAAGATGATCGGGCGCGTGATCGGATGATTCAGCCAAGTCGGCATTGACAGACGCCGATACGATCCTGTATCCACAGCACTTCACACCTATTTTCGGGTAGTAGTTTCATGTTCGCAGTGGTCCGCACCGGCGGAAAGCAATACCGGGTCGCCGAAGGCGATCTGATCCGCGTCGAGCGCCTGGAAGGCGAAAAGGGCGGCTCCATCACCCTGGGCGATGTCTTGATGGCAGGCGACAAGATTGGCGCTCCGCTGGTCTCCGGCGCCTCTGTCGCCGCCGAGATCGTAGCGCAAGCGCGCGGTCCGAAGATCATCGTCTTCAAGAAGAAGCGCCGCCAGAACTACCGCCGCAAGAACGGCCACCGCCAGGACCTGACCATCCTGCGCATCACCGGCATTTCGGGAATCTAATCTATGGCACATAAAAAAGCAGGCGGTTCGTCCCGCAACGGTCGCGACTCAGCAGGCCAGCGCTTGGGCGTCAAGAAGTTCGGCGGCGAAATGGTGATCGCCGGCAACATCATCATCCGCCAGCGCGGCACGAAGGTGCACCCGGGCACGAACGTCGGCATCGGCCGCGACCACACGC
>CALMVH010000351.1:11391-19008 GCA_937873165.1 uncultured Rhodospirillales bacterium | reverse complement strand
GTCTCGTCGGCGCCGATGGCTCAAGCCGCCGTGTAACTGCCTGGGCCTCCCCCTCAGGGGAGCGGCCGACCGGCGTAGCCAGGCGGGCGAGGGTGAGCCCCACGCACCGGACACCCTCACCCAACCCTCTCCACGAGGGAATGGATAAGAGGAAGTCGCTGTTCATGAAGTTCCTCGATCAAGTTAAAATATACCTCAGCAGCGGCGCGGGCGGACAAGGCTGCATCTCGTTCCGGCGCGAGAAGTTCATTGAATATGGCGGCCCCGACGGCGGGAATGGCGGCCGAGGCGCCGATGTCGTGTTCGAGTCAATCGACGGGCTGAACACCCTGCTCGATTTCCGCTACACGCAGCATTTCAAGGGCCGGCGCGGCGGCAACGGCTCGGGCCGGGACCGCAGCGGGGCGGATGCCGATACCATGTTGGTGCGCGTGCCCGTCGGTACGCAGGTGCTGGACGAAGACCAGGAAACCCTGCTGGTCGACTTCGACAAGACGGGCCAGCGCGTGACCTTTCTGAAAGGCGGCGATGGCGGCTTCGGCAACGCGCACTACAAGACCTCCACCAACCGCGCCCCGCGCAAGAACACGCCCGGCTGGCCCGGCGAGGAACGCTGGGTGTGGTTGCGGCTGAAACTGATCGCCGATGCCGGCATCGTCGGGCTGCCGAACGCAGGCAAGTCCACGTTTCTTGCCGCCTGCAGCCGGGCCAAGCCCAAGATCGCCGACTACCCCTTCACCACCATCTCGCCCAACCTCGGCGTCGTGCGCATCCGCGACGAGGAGTTCGTGCTGGCCGACATTCCGGGCCTGATCGAGGGCGCGCACGAAGGCCATGGCTTGGGCGACCGCTTCCTGGGCCATGTAGAGCGCACCTCGGTTCTGCTGCACCTGATCGACGCGACATCGGACGACGTGGTGCAATCGTACAAATCCATCCGTAAGGAGTTAAAGCTGTATGGCGGCGGTCTGGCGGAAAAGCGCGAGCTGCTGGCGCTGAACAAAACCGATGCCCTCGATCCCGAAGAACTGGACGCGAAAAGGAAGGCCTTGAAGAAAGCGGCAAAGAAAGAGCCGCTGCTTCTATCCGCCGCAACCGGCGTCGGCGTCGAACCCGCCTTGTTGAAGCTGTTGGAAACGGTCCGCGCCGCCCGCCCGGCGAAGCACGTGCCGATGCAAGACGGCGAAACGCAACCGGGCTGGGAACCGCTGAACCAGTGACGCATACCCTGAAATCGTCACTCCCGCGAAGGCGGGAGTCCAGGATTTGATGGCCGGAGCAATCCCGACAAAAACGACCTGGATTCCCGCCTTCGCGGGATTGACGGTGTAAGATGATCCTCGCCTCAGCCCGTATCCTGGTCGTCAAGATCGGCTCGTCCTTGCTGGTGGACGAAGCAACCGGTGCGATCAGGCGTGAATGGCTCGATGCTCTGGCCGATGATGTGGCGGCGTGCCGCGCGCGTGACCAGCAGATGGTGCTCGTGTCCTCCGGCGCGGTTGCGACCGGGCGGCGGCATCTGGGATTGACCGGTCCGCGCCTGAAGCTTGAGGAAAAGCAGGCCGCCGCGGCAACGGGGCAGATCCGGCTGGCGCATGCCTATCAGGAGGCTTTGGCACGGCACGGCATCACCGTCGCGCAGATCCTGCTGACGCCGGGCGATACGGAGGAACGCCGCCGCCACCTGAACGCGCGCGCGACCATCCGGCAGTTGCTGGAACTCGGCGCGGGGCCGATCATCAACGAAAACGACACGGTCGCCACCTCGGAAATCCGCTTCGCCGACAACGACCGACTGGCCGCGCGCGTGGCGCAGATGATCGGGGCGGATACGCTTCTGCTATTGTCCGACATTGACGGGCTGTACACCGCCAATCCGCGTCTCGACCGGAGCGCCACACTGGTGCGGCACGTGCCGGAGATCACGCCCGCAATTGAAGCCATGGCGGGCGCGGCGCTGCCGGGATATTCCAGCGGCGGCATGGTTACCAAGCTGCAAGCCGCGCGCATTGCAACCAGCGCCGGGTGCCGCATGGCGATATCGCTCGGCCAGCCCCTGCACCCGCTGGCACGGCTGGACGATCCGGCGACGCCTTGCACTTGGTTCAAGGCCTCGGGCGAGCCACGCACCGCCCGCAAGCGCTGGATCTCCAGCCACCTGAAGCCTGCCGGCACCATCACCATCGATCCGGGCGCCGCGCGGGCGCTGCAGGCGGGCGGAAGCCTGCTGCCCGCCGGGGTAACAGCTGTCGAAGGCGCGTTCGACCGCGGCGACGCCGTTACGATTACGGCTGAAGGCCGGGTTGTTGGACACGGCCTTGCCGCATACTCCTCCGGGGATGCCAAGCAGATAGCCGGCCGCAACAGCCGCGACATCGAGACCCTGCTGGGCTACCGCGGGCGCGACGAACTGGTCCACCGGGACGATCTGGTACTCCATTAATCGATTGCATTGCATCCAGCCCGGTTGTACCGAAACCGCGATCCATAGGAGTTTCACATGCGGTTCACTGTTCCCCTGGCCTTGCTCGCGATCGCGAGTTTCCCTGTCCTGGCGCATGCCGATTGCCAGAACCCCGCAAACCAGGCGGAGTCGATCCGCTGCCTGGGGGAAAGCCTGACGGACAGTGATCAGAAGATCAATCAAACCTACCAGGCCTTGCGCGCGAAGCTGGACGACGCCGGGAAGACCAAACTGCGCGACGAACAGCGCGCGTGGCTCAAGGAACGCGCCCAGGTGTGCCGGATCGACGACAAGGAAGCCGATCGCACGAAGTGGCTGGCTGCTATCCTGAAGGATCCGGCGAAAACCGTGTGCGTGGTGCGCTACACCCGCCAGCGCGAGGAAATCTTGGCGGCGTCCCTAGCGGCGGGCACGGTGGAGGAAGCCCAGAGTTCGGGCGACGCGGTGTACGAGCTGAACAGCCACGCGGCGCACAAGACCGGCAAGTGGTACTTTGAAGTGACGCTGCAGACCGGCGCAATCGCCGCGCAGCACGAAATGGAGTTCGCTATTGGCGTTAACCCGGCGGATGGCGGCGGCATGGCTTTCCCCGACTACATCCGCAAGAACCAGAAGGGCGAGTCGGCAACCGTTGTCGGGATCGCCGTCGACCTCGACAAAGAGCGTGTATACATGTCGACCAATGGGGCCTTCGACGAGCAGCCGGGCTCGTCCGGCGGCCAGCCGCTGAAGCCGAACCTGGACTACAGGGCTTATGTCAGTTCGTCGAGCGATATGGCCGACCTGCTGAAGGCCGGAACGGTCAAGCCCGATTTCGGAGACCACGCCTTTACCTACGCGGTGCCGGCCGGCTACAAGGCGTTCGGCCCCTAAAAGCGGCCTCGCCAACCGAGTTGCCGCGAGCCCGGCGGCGGGATATCCTGCAACGATTGTAAAGACTCGCGAACAGGACTCCATGACCGTCAGGGCTTTGATCGAGGTACGCGGACTGGTGTACGACTACCAGGGGCGGCGCGCCGTCCACGGCGCGAGCTTCGACGTGCCCGAGGGCAGCGTGACCGCTCTGGTTGGGCCAAACGGCGCAGGCAAGACGACGTTGCTGCGCTGCATGGCCGGGCTGGAAGAGCCCCTGTCGGGCAGCGTACGCATCGCGGGCATCGACGTGCTGGAGCACCCGCGCAAGGCACACCTCCAGCTTGGCTTCCTCCAGGATTTCTTCGGCGTCTACGACGGGCTGACGGTGGTGCAAAATGTGCGGCATGCGGCCAGCATCATGGCCATACAAGCCGCGCGGGTGAACGAAGCCGCCGACGAGGCGATCCGCGCCGTGGGCCTGGCGGCCCTGCAAGGGCGGCTTGCCACCGAACTGTCGCGCGGCCAGCGCCAGCGGCTGGCGATCGCTCGGACAATCGTGCACAAGCCGAAGCTTCTGATCCTCGACGAACCGGCTTCCGGCCTCGATCCCGAAGCGCGGCGCGAACTGTCGCACCTGATCCTGGGGCTGCAAAAAGGCGGCACGACCCTGGTCGTATCCAGCCATATCCTGACCGAGCTGGAGGATTACTCCACCCACATGCTGGCCATGCGCGAGGGACGGCTGCGGCCCTTGACCGAAATAGGCGCGTCGCGGGCTTCCGGCCGCAGCTTCGCGATGTCTCTGCTGGCAGGAAATCCAGCCGCACGCGATTTCCTCGGCGGACAGCCGGGCGTGTCGTCGGTGCAGGCATCGGGAGCCACCCTGACCTTCGACTTCACCGGCAGCGAACCCGGCCAGCGCGACCTGCTGCGCCGCCTGATCGAGCATGGGCTGGAAGTCACGTCCTTCACGCCTGCCGCGCAAAATCTGGAACAGCTTTACTTCGCGGAGCAAACACCATGAACGGCATCCTGAGATTGAATGCCGAGTTCCAGAAAAACATTTGGGAAGAGATGACCGTCGGCCGGCTGGTGTTCATGCCGGTCGCGGTCGGGTTAATCGCCGCCATCACCATCCGGTTTTCGGGTGCGGAGATCGTGCCGGGGGCCATGGGCGTTGTTGTTCTGCTGCTCACGGTTCTGTGGGGCAGCCGGATGGCGTCCGACAGCGTGACGGAGGAAGTCGCCAATCGCACCTGGGATGTGCATCGCCTGTCGGCGCAAAGCGCAACCGGGCTGGTGCTGGGCAAGTTCGCGGGCGGCACGATCTATTCGTGGTACGGCGCAGCTAATGCGACCGGCATCGCCTACTACTTCGACCATGGTTCCCTGCCGCAGAGTGGCGGCCTTTGCCTTGCGGGACTTGTAGCTCAATCGGCGGCGTTCTTCGCGGCCCTGGCGCTGCGCGGCGGCAACACCTCGCGCCGGGTGCAGAACCTGATCGGGCAGTTGGTGGGACTTGTCGCGGGATTCGGCCTGCGCAACCTGCCCAGCCTGCTCACCGTCGCCGGGCCCGACCTGACTTGGTACGGCCACCTGTACCAGACCCGCGACTTCGTAAACGCCCTGTCCGGCGTCGTGGTTGCGTGGTTCCTCGTTGGCGGCATCCGCCTGGTACGGCGCGACATGGGTTTGCGCGACGGCCCGTTCGGCTGGATCGTCTTTACGATTGCTGTTGCAGCATTCGCCTACGGGTTCGCACCTCGATTTGCGGCGGCGTTCGCCGGATTGTCGCTTCCGCCCGACCCCACGGAATCCCGCAAGCTGCTGTATGTCGCAGTCGGGGGTACCTATGTCGCATTGCTCGGCAATCCCGGCACGTACGAACGGCTGACGCGCCTGTGCAGCCGCCTTTCACGTGTCGATCTGAAGCAGGCCTGGCGCGACGTCCTGCCATGGATGGCAGGGTACGCCCTGTGCGTCGCGGCCGTGATCTACACGATGGTGAACACGCATGCCGACGCGCTGTACGCATGGGCGACGCTTGGCTTCGTCACGCGCGACGTGATTGTTGTAACTGGCTTCAGGCTGCGCAATCACGGACGCGGGTCCATCATGATCTTCTACCTGCTGGCTGTCTCCATAGCCGGTCCTTGGTCTACGCGCGGCCATGTGTGGGCTGCCGCGTTCCGTCCGACAGAGGACGGCTCTCTCTCTCTGGCCTTCGCCTGGGGGGAAGCCGCCCTCGCGCTCGTGCTGTTCTTCGGCACCTTCCGCAAGCTGGCGCGGGCGGCGCGGCTTGACATTGGAGCCGCTACGACATGACGGCGGGATTGCTGCATCCTGCCCGGTGCATGCCGTACGGCGAACTGGAAGCCGGACTTGACCGCGCTGCCGCCGCCGGATTGGCTTACCGGCGACCCGGCAATGATGGGCTTGTCCTTTACTGTTATTCCTCGCGCTGCGTCTACGAGACTGCGTGGGACGAGTTCACGCTCCTGGCACGCGGGCTGATCCTGGACACGGTGCGCCAGGTTGTTGTCGCGACCCCTTTCCCGAAGTTTTTCAACGTCGGGGAGCGCGGCATTGCCTTCCCCGATGGGCCTTTTGAGATATTTGAAAAGCTGGACGGCAGCCTGATCATCATTTTCCACCATGATGGTGGCTGGCGAACGGCGACCAAAGGTGCCTTCGACAGCGATCAGGCCCAGTGGGCACAGGAACGCTTGAAACAACAGGACCTGACAAGCCTCGTGCCCGGCACGACTTACCTTGCCGAGGCCGTCTATCCCGAAAACCGGATCGTGATCCGCTACGCCGACGCCGCGCTCGTGCTGCTCGCCGCCTACGACCCGCAGGGGGGCGAGGTCTCGTTCGACGAGGTCAGGGCAACCGCGTCCCGGCTTCGCTGGCGCGCGGCGGAGCGTTACGCGTTTAAGTCAGTTGGCGATCTTCTGTCGCATGCGAAGGCCCTGCCCGCGACAAGCGAAGGCTACGTCGTACGCTTCGCCGACGGATTGCGGCTGAAGCTGAAGGGCGAGGAATACCGCCGCATCCACGCGCTGATCACGCGCTGCACACCGCTTGCCATGTGGGAGGCCATCGTAGCGGGCGACGACATGGAAGCGATCCGCCGCGACCTGCCGGAGGAGTTCTGGCAGGATTTCGACGACATCACGCGGCTGCTGGCAGAGGCGCTGACCCGCATGACCGACCGGATCGCCGCTGCGGCGGCCAGCGTCGCGCATCTGTCGGACAAGGAACTGGGCTTGTCCCGGTCCGATCTGCCGGACGATGTCCAGCCCTACGTCTTTCCGTGGCGAAAAGCCGGAGGCATCCTGAACGCAAAAATGCGGCAGGCGCTGCTGCGCGACATCAGGCCTACCGGCAATGTGCTGCCGGGCTACACGCCGTCCTACGCCATCTTCCGCGTCATGGAGGAAGCGTCGTGACAGGCATCGACCTCAGCAATCGCTCAATCTTCCGGTTCTGGGCGGAGGAGCGGGTGCGGTTCAATGACCTGGATGCGCTGGGGCATGTGAATAACAACGTGTTCGGCGTTTACTTCGAAAGCGCCCGCGTTGCCTTCCTGAACCATCTGGGCTTCGTGCGGGGCCCGGTCGATCCGGCGCTGGTAGTCGTGCGCGTCGAGATCGATTTCCGCGCCGAGCTGCGCTATCCCGCCACCCTGCAGGTCGGCCTGACCCTGCTGAAGCTGGGCAACACCTCGATGACCTATGGCCTGGGCCTGTTCACCGAAGCTCGCTGCCATGCGACATGCCGCGCCGTGCTGGTGCGCCTCGACGGCGAAACCCGCCAGCCGGCGGCCTTGACCGATACCGAACGCGGCGTATTTGGCGCCTATCTCACCCCTGTCGAAGATCCCTCATGAACCAGCCTACTCACCGCAAGGATTACCGCGCTCCCGATTACCTGGTCGGCGAGGTCGAGATGACGATCGCGCTGGACGAGTCGGCTACCCTTGTTACCACGCGCAGCCAGTTCGCACGCAATCCGGTCGCCCTTGCCCCAAGGCCCCTGGTGCTGGACGGCGGTCCGGACGTCGAGCTGGTGTCGGTCGCCATCGGCAACCGGCTGCTGGAAACGCACGAGTACAGCCGCGAAAAGGGAAAACTCACGCTGGGGGACGTGGGAGACCACGCCACGGTCGAGATTGTGACGCGCATAGCGCCCAACCGGAATACCGATTTCGAGGGACTATACGTATCGAACGGCACTTTTTGTAATCAATGCGAGGCGGAAGGCTTCCGCCCCATCACCTTCTATCCCGACCGGCC
>CALMVH010000351.1:8605-11381 GCA_937873165.1 uncultured Rhodospirillales bacterium | reverse complement strand
TTAATGGCTAAGTTCCGCGTGCGGCTGGAAGGCGACAAGACCCGCCAGCCCGTGTTGCTGGCCGGCGGCAACCCGGTTGGACAGGGCGACCTGCCAGACGGGCGGCACTACGCCGTGTTCGATGATCCGTTTCCAAAGCCCGCCTATCTGTTCGCCGTCGTGGGCGGCGATCTCGACCATGTGGAGGACAGCTTCACCACCATGACGGGCCGGCAGGTTGCGCTTCGGATTTTCGTTAACAAGGGGCAGGCTGCGAAAGCGCACCACGCAATGAAGGCCATTAAGGACTCGATGGGGTGGGATGAGCGCGTTTACGGCCGCGAGTACCAGTTGCAGGTCTTCAACGTCGTCGCCGTGCACGACTTCAACATGGGCGCGATGGAGAACACCGGCCTGAACGTCTTCAACGCCAAGTACGTGCTGGCCGATGCCGAAACCGCCACCGATACCGACTTCGCCAATATCGAAGGCGTAATCGCGCACGAGTACTTCCACAACTGGAGCGGCAACCGCGTAACGGTGCGCGATTGGTTCCAGCTGAGCCTGAAGGAAGGCTTCACCGTCTATCGCGACCAGGAATTTTCCGCCGACATGAACAACCGGCTGGTGAAACGCATTGCCGAGGTCGACAGCCTGAAGCGCCGCCAGTTCGTGGAGGATGCGGGGCCGACCGCGCACCCCATCCGTCCCGACACCTTCATCGAACTCCAGAACTTCTACACTCCGACCGTTTACGAAAAAGGGGCGGAGGTCGTGCGCATGCAGGCGACGATGCTGGGGCCCGACCGCTTCCGCCAGGCGACCGACCTGTATTTCGACCGGCACGACGGCCAGGCCGTCACCTGCGAGGACTTCGTGGCAGCCATGGAAGATGCCTCCGGCGTTGACCTTGCGCAGTTCCGCCTGTGGTACGAACAGGCCGGTACCCCCGTGGTCGAGGCCAGCGGCACCTACGACGCGGCCGCGCAGACCTACACGCTGACCTTGGCGCAAACCGTGCCGCCTACGCCCGACCGGGCCGACAAGAAGCCTATGGTCATGCCCATGCGCCTGGGCCTGCTGGACAGCCGGGGCAACGACATCCCGCTTACCTTGGAAGGCGAGTCTACCCCGGGTGAAGCCAACCGGATACTGTTGCTAACGGCCGCCAGGCAGGAGTTTGTGTTCACCGGTGTTGCGGAACAGCCGGTGGTGTCGCTGTTCCGCGACTTCTCCGCCCCTGTGAAAGTGTCGTTCCCCTATACCGCAGATGAACTGCGGTTCCTGATGCAGCACGACAGCGACGGGTTCAACCGTATGATGGCGGCGCGCGCGTTGGCATCTGCCACGTTGAAAACGATGCTGTCCGATCCGGCTGCGGACCTCGATCCTGCCTACGTCCAGGCAGTGCGGGACAACCTCATTCGCCGGGATTTGGATCCCGCGCTGGTGGCGGAAATGCTGGCCCTGCCTGCCAAGGCGATCTTTGCGCAGGACCTGCCCGTAACCGATATCGACGGACTAACGCGCCTTTATGCCAAGGCCCGCAAGCAGCTCGCCGGCGCGCTGCATGCCGAACTGCTGGCAACGTACGACTCCAATCAGGGTGCGCGGCCCTACGATATCTCTGGCGCGGAAATGTCCAAGCGCAGCCTGAAGAACCTGACACTATCGTACCTTGCGGCGACTGGAGATGGCGCGGTGCTGGACCGGGTCGAGGCGCAGTATCATGCCGCCGACAACATGACCGACCGGCTGGCGGCGCTTGCCATCATCTTGCGCGATGGCGGCGACCGCGCCCGGGCCCTGCTGGGGGACTTCCACCGGCGCTACCATGCGGACCAGCTGGTGATGGACAAATGGTTCGCCGTTCAGGCCGGCGTCGATCTGCCGAATCGCATGCCGGACATCCGGAAGCTGTCCGGCCATCCCGACTTCACGCTGGCGAACCCCAACCGGGTTTATGCCCTGCTGGCATTTGCCGGGCCCGTGTCGCCCAGTTTTCACGACGCTTCCGGGGAAGGCTACGCCTTTCTTGGCGATCTGGTAGGCAAGCTCGACGCGACCAATGCACAGGTCGCCGCCCGCGTTGTCGGTCCGCTGCTGCATTGGAAGAAGTACGACCCAGCGCGGCAGGACCTGATGAAAGCCGCCTTGCAGGCGCTGGCCGACAAGCCGGGCCTGTCGAGGAACACGGGCGAAGTCGTAGGCAAGAGCTTGGCGCAAGCCTGACCCACTTCGTCACTCCCGCGCAGGCGGGAGTCCAGACCATGATCGTTTTTCTTGAATCAAGCTGGATTCCCGCCTGCGCAGGAATAATATCATAAGAATATTGTTCTTGTTTCGTTCTGGTCTGCATTGTATGTGTGGAACATGGGAACTGTCATTGCGAAACAGGCCGTGAAGGGACGCGGAGCGGGCAGCAACGCTGTCGACCGGTTTGAAGGCTATGAGCGAGAGGCTTATGACGATGGCTGGTTGATGGAGGAAGACATCTCGCGGTTGGCGACGACGCTGACCATTGACAAGACGAAAACAATCCTCGCGCGCAACGACAGCCCGGATATCGGTTTCGACCGCTCGATCAACCCTTACCGAGGATGCGAGCATGGCTGCGTTTACTGCTTTGCCCGCCCAACCCACGCCTATCTGGGCCTGTCACCCGGCCTCGATTTCGAAAGCCGCCTGACCTACAAGCCCGACGCGGCGGCACTGCTGACCAGGGAGTTGAGCGCCAAGGGCTACAAGCCCGCGCCCATCGCGCTCGGCACCAACACAGACCCTTATCAGCCGGTCG
>CALMVH010000351.1:4437-8595 GCA_937873165.1 uncultured Rhodospirillales bacterium | reverse complement strand
AACGGGAGCAGCGCCTGACGCGGCAGATCCTGGAAGTTCTGCAACGTTTCCACCACCCCGTCACAATCGTCACGAAGTCGGCTCTGGTCACTCGCGACCTCGACATCCTGGTGCCGATGGCGCGGCTGAACCTCGCGCGCGTCGCGGTTTCGGTTACGACGCTGGACAACGATCTGGCTCGCTCGATGGAGCCGCGTGCCTCCAGTCCAGGGAAGCGGCTGGATACCCTGCAGACGCTGCACAAGGCAGGCGTGCCGACCACGGTCATGACGGCGCCGATGATCCCGGCGCTGAACGACCACGAGCTGGAGGCAATCCTTGGCCGCGCCGCCGAAATGGGTGCGTGCTATGCCGGCATGGTCCTGATCCGGCTGCCATTGGAGATCGAAGGCTTGTTTACCGAGTGGCTGGCCAACCATGCGCCTGGCCGCGCCGGCCATGTCATGAACCTGATCCGGCAGGCGCATGGCGGCCAGGCCTACCGGTCCGACTGGGGCCTCAGGCAAACCGGCGACGGTCCTTACGTCGAGATAATGCGGCAGCGATTCATCAAGGCGTGCACCCGCCTGAACCTGAACCGCGAGCGCCCCCCGCTGGACTGCAGCCGGTTCACCGTACCACCCGCGCCGGGACAGCAAATCAATCTTTTCTGAAACCTCTAGCCATCACGACTCACTTTACCCTAGATTCCGTTCCGTATATGAAACCGAACTCTAAATCGCTGGGGCGGAAGCGCGAGCGCGCCTTCGAAGGGCTGGTCTGCGGCGTTGACGAGGCGGGCCGGGGCCCGCTGGCCGGACCGGTGGTAGCGGCCGCCGTGATCCTGCCGACGCGGCTGCCGCTCAGCGTGTCGTCGCGAATCGACGACAGCAAGAAGCTGAAAGCCGAATGCCGTGAAATGCTTCACGGTGAACTGTTATCCATCGCGCAGGTCGGCATCGGCATGGCGAGCGTGGAGGAGATCGACACGATCAACATCCTGCGCGCCAGCCTGCTGGCCATGCGCCGGGCCGTGGAAGCCCTGCCCCACCTGCCCTGCCTGGCGCTGATCGACGGTAACCAGAAGCCGCCCCTGAACATCGCCATGGAACTGGTGATCGGCGGCGATGGCCTGGAACTGTCTATAGCGGCCGCTTCCATCATGGCGAAAGTGCATCGCGACCGCATCATGCGCAGCCTGCACGAGGCGCATCCCCATTATGGCTGGGCCGCTAACGCGGGCTATGCGACGCCGCATCATCGCGCCGCGATCAACACGCACGGCGTGACGCCGCACCATCGGCAGAGCTTCGCGCCCGTGCGGCAGGCCCAGCTGCTGTTTGACGCCGCATGAAAAAACCGCGCGCGGTGTTCGACACCGACCAGATTCTGGAAGGCGACTGCGTTTCGCACATGAATGCGCTGCCGGAAGGATCGATCGACCTGATCTTTGCCGATCCTCCGTATAACCTGCAGCTGAAAGGCGAGCTGTTCCGCCCGGATCATTCGGCGGTGGACGGCGTGACTGAGGCCTGGGACAAGTTCCATAATCTCGCCGAGTACGACCGCTTCACGCGCGACTGGCTGGGGGCCGCGCACCGTGTTCTAAAGGACGACGGCGCGATCTGGGTGATCGGCAGCTACCACAACATCTTCCGCGTTGGCGCCATCCTGCAAGATCTGGGTTTCTGGATCCTGAACGACGTGATCTGGCGCAAGGCAAACCCCATGCCGAATTTCCGGGGCCGCCGCTTCACCAACGCGCACGAAACCATGATCTGGGCGGCCAAGCGCGAGCAGTCGAAATACGTCTTCAATTATGCCGCCATGAAGAACCTGAACGAGGATCTCCAGATGCGCAGCGACTGGTACCTGCCTCTGTGCAGCGGCAGCGAGCGGCTGAAGACCAATGGTGAAAAGGCGCATCCGACACAGAAGCCGGAGGCGCTGCTGTACAGGATCATATTGTCGTCGACCAGGGTTGGCGATGTCGTGCTGGACCCGTTCTTCGGCACCGGCACCACGGGCGCGGTCGCAAAGCGCCTGGCGCGGCATTTCATCGGCATCGAGCGCGACCCCGAGTACTTAAAGCTGGCGCGGGCGCGCATCGCCGCCGAGATGGTGGTACCGAACCCGGACGCTATCGTGGTGACCGAGCGTAAACCGGAACAGCGTATTCCCTTTGGACTAGTGGTCGAGCGGGGATGGCTCCGGCCGGGCGATCTTCTCTACAACCGCGACCGCATCCACATGGCCGAAGTCGCCGCTGATGGCTCGCTCAGCTCGCAGACGTTGCTCGGCCCGTGCCGTGGTTCGATCCACCGGGTCGGCGCAGCCGTACAGGGTGCGCCTGCCTGCAACGGATGGTTGTTCTGGCACTTCGACAGCGACAGCGGATCGAAGCCGATCGACCTGCTGCGCCAGAAAATCAGGGCCGAAGCCACCAAGTAGTTATTGGGTTGTTGGCGTATCGACACCCTTGAACGGAATAAGTTCCTGGTAGTCAGAGTTACTGTGATAATCGGGTATCGATGAAATACCGCTCCAGAAGGGCTTCTGGTAGGTATCGTCCTCGTAGAAAGTGATCCGGTCTACCTTGCCCGCGAACAGGACCACATTTGTCAAATCGAACGGCGCGGGAAGAACGCTGACTAGCGTCAGGAAGTAACGTCCATATCCATGACGTTTAACCTGGTTGCCGGTGGTGTCGTTGGTCAGCCCCGATACTACGGCTTGCGCTTCTCCCTCGTTCAGCTTGACGCCGTTTATGTTCAAGGTTTGCGACAGATTCATCACGAAATCCTGTGTCACCTTGGATAGATTTGCTCTGCACGCTGAACGCTCCCCAGGCGGGATCAGCCTGATCCTGGTAACATCGGTCATGATCGACTGGGGCTCCATTTGCAACCGGCCACTGGTAAAGTCGTAGGTTGTAAACTCTTCGATGCGATCCAGGAAAAGCGTAGTCGGATAGTTTGGCAGGTCCTGCTGAAGTTTTTCGCGCAAGGCTATCCTGACCTTCTTCCAAGTGAACTCGTCAAGGTGGTGAGCCGTATAGACCTGGCAGTAAAATAGTTTCGACATGTCGTCGATTACCTGATCGCTCGACAAGTCAAACGCGTGCAGCTTCAACCCGGCCTTGACGATGTTTTCCAGCGTGGCAGGATAGGCTACGTCGGATGTGCCGGTCTGGCTCGGAAGAGTTGGCCCCGCCGCGACCGCAGGCTGATTGGCCTGCGGCGGCAGGGGACGATAGCCTGCCTGCGGCTGGACCGCGTTGGAGACCGGGAACGGTGACGAACGCGCTTGGGCCAGCGCCTGATGGGGGATGAAGCTCTGAAGGACCAGCCACGCTGCAGCGACGAATCCAGAATGTCTACGCACCAACTGCATCACCGTATGCCCATCCCGGTTTGACCGCTTTTCCACCCGTCGAGAATTGCAATAGCACCTTGATTCCTGACAGTCTTCTAGTGGTAGCGTTCAAGAATTTCCAGCTGGTTAATCCAGGCCCGTGCAATGCCTTGCGATCTTCAGCATCAGTCCGGGTAATCCGATGCTCTCGAGGTCCTCGATATCGATCCACTCCCCCTCGGTATCAACGGTTTGCGGCACTGTAGCCGACATGATTTCCAGTTCGAGTTCGAAATGGGTGAAAACATGCCGGACCGAGCCTGGAACTCTCCGCCAGGCGGCCTGGAACGGCGGTTGGGTTTCTTTTTCGGGAAAAACCGCCAGCCAGTTGGACGAGGGGAACGCCAGCATGCCGCCCAGTAATCCTTTCGGAGGTCGGCGCCGGACCAGAACCTTTCCAGCTCCATCGGTGATCCAGTAGGCCCTGCCATACCGTTTCGGACGCGGCGGCTTGATCGGCTTGACCGGCAATCGTTCCGGAGCGCCGGATGCGAACGCCGCACAGCGGTCCATGAGCGGACAGGCGAGGCACCTTGGCGCTGCCGGAATACAGATGGTAGCGCCAAGATCCATCATAGCTTGCGCAAAATCGCCGGGCCGCGCCTGCGGCACCAGTTCCTGCGCCAATCCGCGCAGTTCGCGGCGGCAGGCCGCCAGCGGAAGCTCGATGGCGCAAAGACGCGCCACCACCCGCTCCACGTTTCCGTCGACGGCGGCAACCGGCTGGTCGAATGCGATTGCCGCAATCGCGCCTGCCGTATAGAC
>CALMVH010000351.1:3453-4427 GCA_937873165.1 uncultured Rhodospirillales bacterium | reverse complement strand
GTATAGACGCCGATCCCCGGCAGCGTCAGCAGCACAGCCGCATCGGCGGGAAAGTGGCCGCCAAACGCCTGCGTGATGGCCTGTGCGCACGCATGCAGATTGCGAGCGCGTGCGTAATACCCCAGCCCAGCCCAGGCTGCCAAGACGTCCTCGATCGGCGCATCGGCGAGTGCGTTTACCGTCGGCCAGCGACTCACGAATGTCTGGAAATAGGGCACAACCGTTGCCGCAACCGTCTGCTGCAGCATGATTTCGGAAATCCAGACCCGGTAGGGATCCGCGGTCTGCCCCGGCAGGGCACGCCAGGGCAAGGTCCGGCGATGACGGTCATACCATTGCAGAAGCGGTTCGGCGATCGCAGGTGTGATGGTAGTCGGGATGGCGTTCATCGCCGCGAAGCCCTAACATGGAACAACGACCACATGCCACCGCTTCCCCTGTCCGCGCCCCTGGCCCGCGTCACCGTTCAGGCGCTCGACCGCAAGGCCGCGCAGCTTGCCGCCATCCTGACACACTGGGACGCGATCGCAGGCTCGCGCGTCGCCGGGTTCTCGTTTCCGGTCAAACTGAGCCGCCGCGCCAAATCCGACGAAGGCGCGATCCTGACCCTGGCTTCGCCTTCCGCCTGGATGACCGAGCTTCAGCACGAATCGCCCTTGCTGTTGAAACGGGTCAACGCGTTCTTCGGCCACTGCGCCGTAAAGCACATCCGAATCGTGTCGCGCAGCGCGGCGGCACCGAAATCCCCGCCTGTGCCGCCACCGCTTTCGGCCGAGGCTTCGGCACGTCTTCTCCAGGCGGTCGCCGATATCGCCGACGACCGGTTGAGGGACGCCTTGCAGCGGCTCGGCGCCGCGTTGCAGCAAGGGTAAGCAGCCCTTCCGCGGGATATCTTGGCGGCACCGCCGCGATGTGGTAAAGGCATTTCATGAGACTCATATCGCTTTTCGTGCTGATCGTACTTCTGGGCGGCA
>CALMVH010000351.1:1512-3443 GCA_937873165.1 uncultured Rhodospirillales bacterium | reverse complement strand
TCACGTCCAAGGGCCATTCTGCGGCCGCGGCGGCCACTTCCCAGGCGTCGCCCGCAAGCGGCGCGATGGCTGAACGCACCATGGGCAGTCCCGACGCGCCCGTAACAATGGTTGAGTATTTTTCGCTGACCTGCCCGCATTGTGCCAAGTTCGAACAAACGACCTTCAAGCAGATCAAGGCCGACTACATCGATACCGGAAAAGTCCGCTACATCGCCCGCGACTTTCCCTTTGATCGCGCCGGACTGCACGCGGCGATGCTGGCGCGCTGCGCCGATCCCACCCGTTACTTCCCGCTGGTCGATCTGTTCTTCAAGGGCCAGGAAAACTGGGGCTTGTCGCCTGATCCCGACGCCGCCATGGCGCCTTTGGCAAAATTTGCGGGCCTCAGCGATGAAAGCATTAAGTCGTGCCTTGCCAATACGGCGCTGCAGGATTTCGTGGTAGGCGAACGAAAGACCGCGACAGAAAAGTACAAGGTCGATTCCACTCCGAACTTTGTCTTCAACGACGGCGCGGCGCAATTCTCGGGCGACCAGCCCTACGACAAGTTCAAGACGACCATCGATGCGTTGCTGAGCGGCCAGACGCCTCCCGTGGTAACCTTGCCCGGCCAGCCTAACGCCCAGCCGGGAAATAAATAAGGGCCTGTGCAGTTCCGTAGCCTTCGGCTTTCGGGCTTCAAGTCCTTTGTCGAACCGGCCGTTTTCGACATCACGTCCGGCCTGACGGGCATCGTCGGTCCAAACGGCTGCGGCAAATCGAATCTGGTGGAGGCCATGCGCTGGGTCATGGGGGAGACCTCGGCCAAGCGCATGCGCGGCGGCGACATGGACGACGTGATATTTGCAGGGTCCACCGGTCGCCCGGCACGCAACGTCGCCGAAGTAAGCCTCACTCTCGTGAACGATGGCAGCCCAGTCCCGGCTTTCCTGCGCAGCGTATCGGAGATCGAGGTCAAGAGGCGGATCGAGCGCGGTGCCGGATCGGATTACCGCGTGAACGGCCGGGCCGTGCGCGCCCGCGACGTGCAATTATTGTTTGCCGACGCCGCCATCGGCGCAGCTTCGCCCGCCCTCGTTAGCCAGGGACGCATCGCTGCGCTGATCGCCGCCAAGCCTTCCGAAAGGCGGTTCGTACTGGAAGACGCCGCCGGTATCGGGGGCTTGCAATCACGGCGGCACGAGGCGGAACTGAAGCTGAAGGCGGCCGAGGCAAATCTTGCGCAGTTGATTCATGTTCTGGACACGATGCGGACCCACGAAGCCGGGCTGAAGCGCCAGGCCCGGCAAGCTGAGAAATACCGGCAAACCGCCGAAGCCCTGCGGACCATTGAGGCGCAACTGCTATTGTCAGCGTGGTCGAGTGCCGAATTTACTTTTACGCAGCAAACAAGTGCATTCCACCACGCGGAAGCCGCAGTGCGAGCCGCCATGGCGGAAGCCGCCTCCAGAGCGGCTTTGGAGTCAGCGGGAGATGCACGGCTGTCCGAGCTACAAACTGCCGGCTCAACAGCGTCGACACTCTTGCGCAGGCTGGAAGAGCGTCACCAGGCCTTGGAGGCCGATGCCCGGCAGATCGCGGCGCAGCAAGCAACGGCACGGCGTGAAATCACCGACATTGCGCGGGATCGTCAACGCGAGGAAGACGAGGCGGGCGAGACCCGCGCTGCCCTGCAACGCTTGGATGCCGAAGGCATTAGGCTGCAAACCCGTTATCCCGAACTGGTCGATGCCTTGGCGGCTGCGCAAGCGGCTTTGTCCAGCAGCCAGAACGCTATGGCGATCGCTGAGGAACGATGGCAGATCTTGCAGGTGAAAGCCGCCGAGGCCGGGGCGGAACGATTGATGCTGGAACGTCAGTTACGCAGCGCCCGCCAAGCAGCGTCGTCCGCCCTCACGAGAAATCAATCCGCCGCTGCGGAACTTGAA
>CALMVH010000351.1:0-1502 GCA_937873165.1 uncultured Rhodospirillales bacterium | reverse complement strand
CCTTACAGCCGCCAGCCGGGCGCTGCCAGATATCGATAGCCTGACCCGATCCATGGCCGGAGCCACGACCTTGTTGTTCGACCTGCAGACCGGACTGGAAAACGCGCGGACCATCGTGGCTTCGGCTGCACAAGCCGATGCCGCCGGGCGTGGCGTGATGGAAGACGCCTCGGCGTTGCTGAAAAAGCTGGGTGCCGAACAGCAAGGATTGGAGGCGGCGCTGCGCAGCGGACCGGGTCCGGCATCGGAGCAGAGTTTGCTGTCCGAGATCACCGTCGAGGCTGGCTTTGAAGCGGCACTGGCTGCGGCTCTTGGCGAGGATCTTCGCGCCAGCCGGGGTGGCCAATCCCGCCATCGGTGGATAAGCCTGCCCGTAACCGAGCTACCGGTGCCTGAAACGAGCATCAGCCTGTCAGATCAGGTCGAGCTGCCGGCAGGCCTTAGCCGCGCCGTTCAGGGTATTGGAGTCGTGCCTCCGCAGGAGGCAGCGCGCCGGCAGGCTACCCTGTTGCCGGGCCAAAGCCTCGTGACTCGCGAAGGCGCCTTGTTTCGATGGGATGGGCTGGTGCGCGAGCCTGGACATAGCCAAGCTCAAACGGCGCAGCTGACCCAGATGAACCGCCTGAAAGTCCTGGAAAGTGAAATCGGCGAATCGGAACGGCGGCTTGCCACCTTTCAAGCCGAGTGCCTGGCCACCCGGACTGCGGTGGGTGAAGCAAATGCGGCCGTCAAGTCGCTAGAACAACAGGTGGCTTCGGCAGACCAGGTGCTGCGGCACGCAAGACAGGCTTTGGCAGACGCTGAAGCCAGGCATGACACCGCCGAACGGCAGCGGTCGAACGCCGCCGATCTGGCGTCGCAGGCTGGACGGACTGCGGCAGAGGCCGAAAACGAACTGGAGGGTGCGACGGCTCTTCATGCTGCGCTGCCTGACACGGCAGAGCTGGACGCCGCGCTTGTCGAGGCGAAGCAAGCGCTCGGGGAAGCCCGCCGGGATTTTGCTTTGCAGTCTTCGAAAGTTATCGCGTTGCAGCGGGACGGCGATACAACAGCTGGACGTATGGCCGCGATCGCGTCGGAGCGGCAGGCATGGACGGCGCGTGACCAGCGGCGCGTCAACCAGATAGAGGCCCTTGAGGAGCGGCAAAAATCCACCCAGGCACGCATCGATTTGCTGGCGGAACGTCCCGCATCGATTGCCGCCGAGATTGCGCCGCTGCTCGACAGGCTTGCCGATGCGGAACGCGAGTGCCGATTGGCGTCGGACGCCTTGGTCCGCGCGACCAGCGAACTGTCGGACCGGCGCCGGCTGTTGCGGGCGGCAGATGATGCGCTGGCCCATGCGCGCGAGGCGCGGGGCCGTGCGGAAGCAGGCGTCGAGTCCACGCGTGCCGGGGCGCAGGAGGCCCGGCGCGCGCTCGAGGAACGGCGGGAAACAACGCCGGAGCTATTGAAAAACGGCACAGCAGAAAATGCGAACGCATCCCGCGAAACCTTGATTG
>CALMVH010000350.1 GCA_937873165.1 uncultured Rhodospirillales bacterium | reverse complement strand
CAGCCGACCATCGAGTCCAACGGACATTTTGCCAAAGGACGCTACGTCGGCAACGGCTTCATGATGATCCGGCGGCGGGTGTTCGACGCGATGAAGCAGCACTACCCGCAGCTGCGCTACGACAAGATCAATACCTCGCCCGACCCGCAACGCGGCAGCCCGAATCGGTATGCGTTCTTCGAATGCGTGATCGACGAGGAAGGATATTACCTCCCCGAGGACTACACCTTCTGCAAGCGCTGGACCGATATCGGCGGCGAGATCTGGGTCGACATGAACAGCAAGCTGACGCATCACGGACCCTACAGCTTTGTCGGCGATACCACGAGCCTGTTCGGGCGGGGCTAGCCGCGTTCAGCCTTTGTTGACCATTCACTGGATAAGGAAATCGAACGGATTTCCGCCGGTGCGGGATGACTAACACAGGGTTCCGTCATGACCGACACGCAAGCCGAGTTCCCGCCCCGACGCCACCTGATCGTCGGCACGCCCTGCTATGGCGGCAACGTCACGCATCTTTACATGACTTCGATCATGCAGCTGCAAAAGCTATGCCTGGTGCGCGGCATCCCGTTCGAGGTGCAGCTGCTGTCGGGCGACGCGCTGATTACCCGGGCGCGCAACAGCGTGGTGACCCAGTTCCTCGATAACCCGGACGCCACGCACCTGATGTTCATCGATGCCGATATCGGCTTCGACGCCGAGGCCGTGTTCCGCATGCTGGATTTCGATGTCGACATGGTGGGGGGCATCTACCCGGCCAAGAACATTGACTGGAACCTGGTGCAGAAGAACGCCGATGAACACCATCCGAACCTGCGCGCGGCCTCGATGAACTACGTGGTCGGATTCGCAGACCGCAGCAAGATCGAAAGCAGCGGCCATTTCGCCCGCGCCCGTTACCTCGGCAACGGCTTCATGATGATACGCCGCAACGTGTTAGAGACGATGAAGGAAAAATACCCGGCGATGCGCTACGAAAAGATCAATGCCAACCCCGACATCCAGCGCGGCAGCCCGAACCGTTATGCGTTCTTCGAATGCGTTATCGACGACGAGGGGTTCTACCTGCCGGAAGACTCCACCTTCTGCAAACGCTGGACGGATATCGGCGGCGAAATCTGGGTCGACGTCGCCAGCAAGCTGACGCATCTCGGCCCCTACGCGTTCGTCGGCGATACGACCGTCATGTTCGGGAAAGCGGATTGACGTTCCCTCTCGCGCCTTGCAAAACTGGATATTAAACCAACTTCCAACCCTGTTCCGTCAGTGTTTCGTGCGGCTGGAAACGCGCCTTGTATTCCATCTTGCGCGTGCCGGTGACCAGGTATCCCAGGTACAGGTAGTCGCGCCCGCGGCGGGCGATCTCGGCGATCAGTTCCAGGATCATGAAGGTGCCCAGGCTACGGCGGGGCTCGTCGGGGTCGAAGAAGCTGTAGACCGCCGACATGCCGTCGCTGACCGCATCGGCCAGCATGACCGCCTTCAACGTGCCGCTTGCAGTGCGCCATTCCACGATCCCGGTCAGCTGCGTGCCTTCCTCCACCATAGCGGCGTAATCCTCGAAACTCATCAGCGCCATGTCGCCGCCTGCATGCCGGCCGTGCTGGTAGCGCATGAACAAATCGTACTGTTCGCGGGTGGCGACGGACCCAAGATAGACGGCTGTCAAATCGGCATTGCGGCGAGTGGTGCGCGCCTGTCCATCGCTGGGTGTAAACCGGGAAGCAGGAACGCGCACGGGCACGCAGGCATTGCAGCCGGCGCAGACCGGACGATACGAAATATCGTGGCTGCGCCGGAACCCGGACCGCGTGAGCAGCGAGTTCAGGGCTGCCGAGTCGCCGCTTTCGAAGCGCGTGAACAGCTTGCTCTCGATCCTGCCGGGCAGATAGGGGCACGGCGTCTCGATGGAGCGGTAGAAACGCTGGCGGGCGAGGGATGACTGGATCGACATCGGCTTGGAAAGCTTAGTGTGGATGTAACAGGGCTGCAGCGTCAAGTATGTAGGCTCCGCTGCCCGATGTTATCCAGCAAAACGTGGCAGGGCATTCCCGCCAGAACCCGATTGTTCGAGGTTTCCAGTTCGGCCTTGAGCGCGCCGGGATCGATCACGCCATCGTGGATCACCTTGTTGCCGCTAGCCGCGCCGTAAAGATCCTGCAGATAGGCATCCACGATGCGCGGCATGATGCCTTCGGCCTTGGTCGCGGTCGCCGGATCGTCGAACTCCAGCGTCACCGTTACCGAAACGAACTGGGAGATATTGCCGTTCGACATGATCGGAAACATCAGCGGCTTCAGGTACACGAAGTTCTGCGGCTTCTTGTCGTCGTCGCCCGCATAGGCCGGATGCGCGGACGAAGCCGCTAGCCAACATGCAAGTCCCATGGATGCCAGTCTATGCATGAACCCTCCCATACGCAGGTATACATGCTTACGGAAGGCCGCTTTCGGCGGCTTTAAGAACCACGATTAAAGATCGGTAAATGTCTCGGCGGGATCGGTGCGGATCGCGCGGGCGGCGGCGTCCAGAACGCCGTTGACCAGCTTGATCTCCGTCCGGTCGTAAAAGGCGTCGGTAACCGACAGGTAGTCGCTGATGATCAGGCTGGCGGTAAGATCGCGCCGCACCAACAGCTCCGCAACGCCGGCCCGCATGATCGACCGCAGCAAGGCCTCCACCCGTTCGGGGGTGGTGCCGCGCAGGCTGGCGGCCAGCACCTCATCGACACGGCTGCCGAACTGCACGATGCCGCCAATAATCGCGTCCAGCGTTTCTGGGTCGGCCGACACGATTTCCAAATCCTCGACGATCTGCCCGATCCGATAATCGCGGAACTCGATCAGGACCTGGTGAACGTCCTGTCCGGTCATGGCCGACTGGTACAGGATCTGTACCGCCGTCAGCCGCGCCGCCGTGCGTTTTTCGCGGGGCGCGGAACGAGCGGACGGCTTGCGCGGCAGCGGACGGTCGTCCACGACCACGGGTATCTTGGCGCGAGGCATGAGAGCTTACTGCGAACGGGGGAAAAGTTTGAAGTCGGTCTTCAGCCGGACCATATCGATGCAGGTCTTGGCGGCCTGACCGCCGTAATCGTCACCCTTGACCGAGGCGCGCTTCCACGCCTCGTCGCGGTTGTCGACGGCAACCACGCCGTAGCCCGTCGCCAGCGAGAACTGAACGCTGAGCCCCAGAACGGCGTGCGTGCATTCGGTGGACAGAAGATCGTGGGGCGTATGCTCGTCGCGGATCGCGCAGCCCAGTGCCAGGTAGCCATCGAAGCGCTTACGGGCAGGAAACAGCTCAACCGCGCGAATGGCGTAGCGAATGGCGACCGGCACTTCGAACAGGGTAGGCACCGGGCACCTTTTATAGGTCGCGCCCATGGCGTCCAGCTGCACGATCGCGCCCCTTGTGAGTTCCTCGGCGATATCCGGATAGAACCGGGACTCGACGATCATTATATGCGGTGCGAAACCGGGCTCAATCATGGCACGTCCATCCTCAACTTGCCGAGGAAATCGTTGAAATCGTCGGCGCCGCGAAAATCGCGGTAGACCGAGGCATAGCGGACATAAGCGACCGAGTCGAGTTGCTCCAGCGCAGTCATGGCGAGTTCGCCGATCTGGCGCGACGATATGTCGGATTCGCCCAGCGATTCAAGCTGCCGTACGATCGAGTTCACGATCCTGTCCAGCTGGCTGCCCTCGATGGGGCGCTTGCGCAGCGCGACCAGCATCGAACGCTGCAGCTTTTCGCGATCGAAGGCCTCCCGCTCCCCATTCGACTTCGTGACGTTCAGCTCGCGCAGTTGAACGCGCTCGAAGGTTGTGAAGCGGGCGCCGCAGCCCGAGCAAATCCGGCGGCGGCGGATCGCGGCGTTATCGTCGGTCGGACGCGAATCCTTTACCTGCGTGTCCTCGTGCGTACAAAACGGGCAGCGCATCGCCTACCGGATCGTTCAACGAGCAGGGGTTGGATATATGGGGAAGTGGGCGCACATGTCCGAGACCCGCGCGCGTACGGATTGCTCGACCGCGCCGTTGTCCTCGGGCGAGGCGGCCAAACCATTCAGCACCTCGATGATCATCTCCCCGATTTGCCGGAACTCGGCCAGGCCGAAGCCTCGCGTCGTGGCGGCAGGGCTGCCGAGGCGGACACCGGACGTGACCGCAGGCTTCTCGGGATCGAACGGGATCGCGTTCTTGTTGCACGTCATGCCCGCGCGCTCCAGAGAGGCTTCCGCCAGCTTGCCCGTCAGGTGCTTCGGCCGCAAATCCACCAGCACCATGTGGCAGTCAGTTCCCCCGGACACGATATCGACGCCGCCCGCCCGCAGGGTTGCGGCCAGGACGCGGGCGTTGTCCACCACCGCCTGTGCATAGACCTTGAACTCCGGCCTGAGGGCCTCGCCAAACGCCACGGCCTTTGCCGCGATCACGTGCATCAGCGGTCCGCCCTGCAAACCGGGGAACAGCGCGGAGTTGATCTTCTTCGCAATCTCGGCGTCGTTGGTCAGCACCATGCCGCCGCGGGGGCCGCGCAGGGTCTTGTGCGTGGTGGTCGTGACGATATGCGCGTGGGGGAAGGGGCTGGGGTATACGCCCGCGGCGATCAGGCCGGCATAATGGGCCATGTCCACCATGAAGTATGCGCCAGCCGCGTCGGCAATCTCCCGGATACGCGCAAAATCGATCACGCGTGGATAGGCCGAAGCCCCCGCGATGATCAGTTTCGGCTTGTGCGCGTGCGCCAGCGCCTCGATTTCCTCGTAGTCCAGCAGGGCGTCGTCACGCCGCACGCCGTACTGCACGGCATCGAACCACTTGCCCGACAGGTTCGGCGCGGCGCCATGCGTCAGGTGCCCTCCTGTCGCGAGCGACTGCCCCAGGAACGTGTCGCCGGGCTGAACCAGCGCCAGCATCACCGTCTGGTTTGCCTGTGCGCCGGAATGGGGTTGGACGTTGGCGAAGCCGCAGCCGAACAGGGCTTTGGCGCGGTCAATCGCGATCTGTTCCGCCCCGTCCACGAATTCACAGCCGCCGTAGTACCGCTTGCCGGGGTACCCCTCGGCATATTTGTTGGTCAGGACGCTGCCCTGTGCTTCCAGCACCGCGCGCGATACGATGTTTTCCGATGCGATCAGTTCGATCTGCGTCTGCTGGCGGCGCAGTTCGGAATTGATGGCTGTCGCAAGGGCCGGGTCGCTGTCAGCCAGCGAGGCGGAAAAGAAGCCGCACGCAGCCGGGGCTTCGAAATCGTGTGCCGAAAGGGAATTTGCCTGAACCATGATCAGCCTGCTAGCGGGTAACGAGTGGGTTAAGCCGATAGTAGCAAGCCGATACGGCCCCCGCTAGTGCGCAGGCCGGTCCAATATGAAAAGGATCAAGCCGCGCTGGTGACCGACATGCCGGAGTATTCGATCATGGTCGACCAGAAACGCTCTAGCCGTGTCAGGGTTTCATTCGTCAGGCCCATGTCGTCCGGACCCATGCCGATCTGCTGCAGCGAGGCGACGTGCCGCTCGAACATGATCTTGATCTTGTTGCGTAGGCTGGATCCCTTTTCGGACAGCTTCACGCGCACGCTGCGGCGGTCGTGGATCGAGCGTTCCTGGATTAGGTAACCGTTTTCGACCATTTTCTTGACGTTGTACGATACGTTTGAGCCAAGATAGTAGCCGCGCATCGTTAGCTCGCCCACGGTCAGGTCGTCCTCGCCGATGTTATACAGGATCAAGGTCTGGACGTTGTTGATGTCCTGGATGCCCTGGCGGTCGAGCTCCACCTTCAATACATCCAAAGAATGACGATGCAGCCGTTCAATCAGGTGAATGGTTTCGTAGTAACCTTTTGAAACCGCCTCGCTATCCTGTTTCTTGGCCATCTCGATCTTCTCCAATTCAAAAGCGCAGAGCGAACAAAAGGTTTCGCCTATCGATAACGCTCGTCAACCACATAAGGTGAAAATAGTTAAAAAATTAGCTTTATGCCTCTCATTATCGCTCAAAATGGCCAAGCGCCGCCTTTTGCCGAGGAGTTCCATCACTGTCACAGTCTCACATTGGCATGTCCGGCTGGACCTTTCCGCCCTGGAAGAACCATTTTTATCCGGTGGGACTGCCGGCCTCGCAGGAGCTTGCCTACGCCAGCCGCCAGGTCAGCTCCATCGAGGTAAATGGCACCTTCTATCGATTGCAGACGCCCGACACATTCAGGCGCTGGTACGATGCCACGCCAGACGGATTCATGTTTGCCCTGAAGGCGAGCCGCTATGTGACCCATACCACCCGCCTGAAGAACCCTGCGGAAGGAATCGCCCGTTTCCTAGCTTCGGGAATTTTTGCGCTGAAGGAAAAACTGGGACCGATCCTGTGGCAGTTCCCACCGAGCTTCCGGTATGATCCCGCCCTTATGGATCACTTCCTGTCCCTATTGCCGCATGACACGCAGCAAGCGGAGGCGCTGACGGGCAAGCATGCGCGCGATGGGGGAATGACAACAGCGGGTCCTGGCTCCCACCGCCCCATGACGCATGCTGTGGAGATCCGGCACGAAAGCTTCAGGACTCCTGACTTCGTCGAGCAGATGCGCGCGCACAAGATCGCGCTGGTGTTCGCGGATACCGAATCATGGCCGATGGTGGAGGATGTGACCGGCAACGTGATATACGCCCGCCTGCAAGGCTCCGCCACATTGGCGGCCGACGGATACTCCGACAAGGCCATCGAGACCATTGCCCGGCGGCTATCCGCCTGGGCCGGGGGCGGCGAACCGGCCGATACCAGGCGGATCGGTCCCCCTGCCAGCGGTCGTACGCACCGCCCGGTGTATGCGTACTTCGACAAGCATGTGAAAACGCATGCTCCCTTCCATGCGCGCTCCCTGGCCCGCGTGCTGGACAAGTCCGGCGGGCCGTGACCTCGTGCATTGATCGCGGGCACCGCAATGGGTAAGACGCCTATGAAACCAGGAATGCCATGAACCGTCCGTCCGGAAGTTCCCTTGTCGCGATTGCCCTGCCGCTGGCGCTTCTGCTCCTTGGGGCCGCGTCGCTGGGATGGTACTCAGCCAGCAATCTGGAGGACAGCCGGGTCATGGTTGGCGCCACGAACCGCGTCCTGGATGAAACCCGCGAAATCCTGATCCTGTCCCTGTCGGCGGAAACGTCGCAGCGCGGCTTTATCCTGACGGGGAACGACGATTACCTGCGCCCTTATGAAGAGGCGCTTGGG
>CALMVH010000349.1:14234-14464 GCA_937873165.1 uncultured Rhodospirillales bacterium | reverse complement strand
GTTTAAATCGCATTGATGTTAACCGACAGTGTCATGAGACATGACACACTGGTTCGACCAATGATCAGCAAGCCAAAGCCCTCACAAGCCTCTCTCGATCTTTGTCGCTGGTTGTCTCGGTAGACGCGACCAGCAGCAGGTTCGCCAACTCCGGCCGCTCCGGATACAACCGCGAGACGGGCACTCCCGCGAGGACGCCTTGCGCGGCGAGGAGTTCGACGGTGTCGGCC
>CALMVH010000349.1:9607-14224 GCA_937873165.1 uncultured Rhodospirillales bacterium | reverse complement strand
GGAATCGGCCGCGTTGCCCGGCAGGCGTACTGTGAATTCGTTGAAGAAGCTTTGGTTCAGGACGTCCGCGCCGGGCACGCGCGCCAGGGCGTCGGCGGTCAGGCAGGCGCTTTCGTGGTTCAGCCGGGCAAGCTGCAGGAAGCCGGTTTCGCCCAGCAGCGACAGGTGAATGGTAAAGGCCAGCGCGCACAGGCCTGAATTGGTGCAGATGTTGCTGGTCGCCTTCTCGCGGCGGATGTGCTGTTCGCGCGTGGAAAGCGTCAGCACGAACCCGCGGCGCCCGTCGGCATCCACCGTTTCGCCGCACAGCCGCCCCGGTATCTGGCGCAGGTATTTTTCGCGCACGGCGAACAGGCCGACGTAGGGTCCGCCAAAGTTGAGACCATTGCCCAGCGACTGGCCTTCCGCCACGACGATATCCGCCCCCATGTCGCCGGGCGGGGTCAGCAATCCCAGCGACACGATCTCGGTCACCACCACGATCAGCAGCGCGCCCTTGCCGTGGCAGGTTTCGGCCAAGGCAGAGAGATCGCTTACGTTGCCAAAAAAATCCGGATACTGCACGACAACGCACGATGTGTCGCCATCGATGCGGTTTGTCAGCTCTTCGGTGCCCGACACGTTCGGCTCCGCCGCATCGGCCTTGAACCCTGTCCAGCGCGCCTGGGTTTCCGTGACCTCGCGGTAATGCGGATGCAGGCCTCCCGACAGGACGGCGCGGCTTCGCCTGGTAACGCGGTTCGCCATGGCGACCGCTTCCGCACAGGCGGTGGAGCCGTCGTACATCGAGGCATTGGCCACATCCATGCCGGTCAGCAGCGCCACCTGCGTCTGGAACTCGAACAGGTATTGCAGGGTGCCCTGCGCCACTTCGGGCTGGTAGGGCGTATAGCTGGTCAGGAACTCGCCACGCTGGATCAGATAATCGACAGAAGCTGGCACATGGTGCTTGTAGGCACCCGCGCCCAGGAAAAACGGTACCGATCCCGCCGGGGTGTTGCGCGCCGCCAGCGCGGCCAGATGCCGTTCCACGGCCGCTTCGGACTGGTGATCCGGCAAACCCGCAACGGCCGCGTTGCGAGCGCTTTCCGGCACATCCGCAAACAGTTCGTCCACCGAGCCGACGCCGATCGCGGCCAGCATTTCCTGCCGCTCGGCCGGCGTGTGCGGCAGGTAGCGCATCAGCCGAGCCCTTCGCAGAATGTCTTGTACGCGGCTTCGTCCATCAACGCTTCCACCTGTTCCGGCTTCGCAAGGCTTATGCGAAACATCCAGGCTTCACCCTCGGGATCGCCGTTCAGGCGCGCGGGTTCGTCCGCCAGCCCGCCGTTTACCCCGGTCACCGCGCCATCGGCGGGGCTGAACACGTCGCTGGCTGCCTTGACGGATTCGACTACCGCCGCTTCCTGCTTCTGGACCAGTGCCTTGCCGACGGCCGGCAGCTCGACGTAAACGACGTCGCCCAGCGCATGCTGTGCGTAGTCGGTGATGCCGACGGTGCCGATGCCGTTCGCGACCTCGATCCACTCGTGGTCTTTCGTGAAATGTCTCGTCATGCGCTTTCCTCAGCCTCGGAAGTAACGGGTCGGGACAAACGGCATCCTGACAACCTTTGCCGCCAGGGGTTTGCCGCGTACCGACAATGTCAGTTCGGTGCCGGGAAAGGCAAGATGCGTCGGTACATAACCCATGGCGACCGGACGGTCGAGGCTGGGAGAAAACCCGCCGCTGGTCACCGTGCCGACCACAGCACCACCGGCATCCAGGATCGGCGTGCCATCGCGCGCGGGCGTACGGTCCGCAGGCAGCAATGCGACGCGCAGCCGCGCCGGTGGGTCGGCCAGCTGCCGCCGAATCGTCTCCGCACCCTTGAAACCACCCTGTTCGCGCCGCCGCTTGCCGATGCTCCAGGCGAGGTTGGCTTCCACGGGCGTTGTCGACTGATCGATGTCATGTCCATACAGGCACATGCAGGCTTCCAGCCGCAGGGAGTCGCGCGCGCCGAGGCCAATGGGCATGACTTCCGCCTGCGACAGCAGGGTACGGGCAACCGGCTCGGCGTTCTCGTTCGGAATGGAAATCTCGTACCCGTCCTCGCCAGTGTAGCCGCTGCGGGTAATGTAGGCGGGCGCGCCCAGCAGCGGGGCGGACATGCCGGTCATGAACGGCATGCGGTCGATGCCCGGCACATAGCGCGCCAGCACGGCGGCTGCTTGGGGCCCTTGCAGCGCCAGCAACGCCTGGTCTGCCAGGTACTCGATTTCAACGCCGGAGGTCAGATGCGCGCTCAGATGGTTCAGGTCTTCGGCCTTGCCGCCGGCGTTCACGACCAGTTGCAGCATGGCGGGCGCGCGGCGGGTCACCATCAGGTCGTCGATGATGCCCCCGGTCTCGGTCGTGAATTGCGTGTAGCGCATGCGGTCGCGGGGCAAGGCGGATATGTCGGCGGGCGTCAGCGCCTCCAGCGCGGCATCGGCATCCCCGTGCAGCAGGACCTGTCCCATGTGCGACACGTCGAACAGGCCTGCGGCGCGGCGGGTATGCAGGTGTTCCTTCATTACGCCTGCCGGATACTGCACTGGCATGGCATACCCCGCAAAGGACACTATTTTCGCGCCCAGCTCTCGGTGCAGCGTATCGAGGGGCGTATGGTTAAGGGGGATGTCTGGAGCAGGGTTTTGCATCGGGCTTCTTGCAGATCAGCGTTTGGTTTGAAAATACGTTACTTGCGACGTGATGGTCAGAAATGGTACCAGTAGTGGACCGAAATCCATCCCAGGGATACGCCATGTCGCCGACTTACGACTTGACCGAAGAAAGGCCGTTTGCCAAGGCGTATGAAAGCAAGTCATTTTTACTCCAAAGCGGATTGCTGGACCCCTCCCAGACCGCAGGCGACGTTCGAAAAAACAATGAAGCCGTGATTGCCCTGATGAAGCAGCCTGGAATGGAACGGGTGGTTCCCAGGGGATTTCAGAAGGTTGTCGCCAGCGGATCGTCATCGGCGTCACCGGATTATCTCACCAGTGCGGGATCCGTTAGGCGCTTGGTTGATGACCGGGTATCGGAGTTCGGTCGGCAGGGAGTTGTTACCTTCGAAGCGTCCGCCTTAAAGGATCCGGCGGATCCCGGTTACTCCAAGCTGAAGGCGGAGCTTGTTGAGAAAAGCGAGATCGCGGCTTCGTTGACCAGTCGCGAGCCCGAAGTTCATAACCGCATTATATCCACTCAGCAGGCGACGGCCCTTTCAGTCGGTTACGCTCTCGCAAAAACAGGATATGAGTCGCAGGTTTTTACGGGAACCGGCCAGGAAAAGTCCGCTCGCGAAGGGTACATTTACGGCGCGGTCAGCGACTCGCATAAACGGGAGCCGGCTATGTTCACGACGGACGGACGGTCGATTATTCCTGAAAAAGTTCTTGAAAAGGCAGGCTTGGATTTCGTGCCGAAGAGCCCGGAAAACATCGACAAGGTCCGCCAACACCTGCCGGAGGACGCGCATGTGCTGGTCGCGAGCCAGAAACACGGCGCGGAAAATCCAACCATCATCATTGGACTTCCTGCCCAAAAGGTGGAAAAGACCTTTTTCAAGAATGGAGACGGAGAATTGGAGCTACGGCCCGGACGTAATGCTTCCGGACAGCAAATGGTCCTTGCCACTAAGATACTCAGTCCCGAGGTAAGCATCCACGGCGGCCATGAACTGCCCAAGGTCCAGCCTAGCTTCAAGACGACCCATGTTGCGCTGGAACTGGGCCGGCCTGCTACGTCCGCCGATATCGCAGCAATAACCGCGGGTCCGTCTGAACCGGCGCTCATGAGCTTTAACACTGCTCCGGTGGTGCGCAGTGCGTCCCCTGCGCGCTCAACGGCAGTCCGTCCCCGCGCCGGGATGTAGCCGAAGCGGATTGACGCGCTGATGCGCATGGCTAGGCTACGCGAATGGCCGTCTATACCGATCTTTCCGAAGACGATCTGACCGCGTTCTTCGCTCACTACGACGTGGGCGGATTGCTGTCGTGCAAGGGGATTGCCGAGGGGGTCGAGAACTCGAACTACCTGGCGCTTACCGGAACGGGACCCTTGATCCTGACTTTGTACGAAAAGCGCGTGCGCACGGAAGACCTTCCATTCTACTTAGGCCTGATGCGTCATTTGTCTGACGGCGGCCTGGCCTGCCCGGTGCCCGTGACCGGCCGCGACGGCGCGGATGTGCGGAATGTCGCGGGCAAGCCCGCCGCCCTGTTCACCTTTCTCAACGGTTTGCCGGTGAAGCGGGCCGGCCGGCCGCATTTTGCCTCGCTGGGAGCTGCGACGGCCCGGATGCACTTGGGCGCGGCGTCTTATCCGCAGGCCCGGAACAATCCGCTCTCACTGGATGGCTGGGACCGTCTGGCGGCAGACACGCACTCCCGTGCCGACGAGGTGTGCGCCGGCCTCGGCCAGGAAATCGCCGCCGAGGTCGATTACTTGCGCCCTCGCTGGCCCTCGCATTTGCCGGCTGGCGTCATCCACGCCGACCTCTTTCCGGACAATGTATTTTTCCAAGGCGAAACCCTCAGCGGCATTATCGATTTCTATTTTGCCTGCACGGATGCATTTGCCTATGAGCTGGCC
>CALMVH010000349.1:6847-9597 GCA_937873165.1 uncultured Rhodospirillales bacterium | reverse complement strand
CGCGTGGTGCTTCGAGTTAGACGGCCAGTTCAATTCCACCAAGGCACGCAGTTTCCTGTCCTCGTATCACGCAATCTCGCCCGTTACCGATGAGGAGCGCGCGGCCCTGCCGATCCTGTGCCGGGGCGCCTCACTCCGCTTTCTGCTGACCCGCTTGTTCGATTGGCTGAACCCCGTGCCCGGGGCCCTGGTGGTGCCGAAAAACCCGTTGGAGTACTGGGCGAAACTCAAGTTCCACCGGGGCGTCGGTTCGGCGGCGGAGTACGGATTCTACGAGGCTTGATTCCGTTCCAAGTCATTTGCCCCTTGTTCCAAGTCATTTGCCCCTTGTTGAAGTGTTCACCGACGGCGCGTGCAGCGGCAATCCGGGCCCTGGCGGCTGGGCCGCGATCCTGCGCTCTGGAGACAGTGAAAAGGAGCTGAGCGGGGGCGAAAATCCGACAACCAACAACCGCATGGAACTGCTGGCAGCGATCTCGGCGTTGGAAGCGTTGAAGCGGCCTTGCGCGGTCGACTTGCATACGGACAGCAAATACGTTCAGCTCGGTATTTCCGAGTGGGTTCACGGCTGGAAAAAGCGGGGTTGGAAGACGGCGGACAAGAAGCCGGTCAAAAACGTCGATCTATGGCAAAGGCTGGACGCCGCAACCACGGGTCATACGATTCGGTGGCTGTGGGTCAAGGGCCACGCAGGTCATGCTGAAAACGAGCGCTGTGACGAGCTTGCTCGCGCCCAAATTTCCTTGCTGCGGTCACCGTGATCGCGCGGAACGCGTCGGCCTTCAGCGGGTTCGGTCTGGCAAGAGCTTTCCGGGGATTGTCATGACCCAAGATGCGCAAACGCAGGATGTCGAGGTCCTGGACGGTCTGATTTCCTTGAGCATCGGCAGTGCCGAGGCATTACGGACAGCGGGCGGGCATGCGAAACATTCAAGCCTCGGACCCCTGTTGCTGGAACGAGCATCCGATCGGGACCATCTGGTTCATGAATTGCAAGCCAGTCAACGCGCTCTGAGAGGCGAAAGCGGCGACACGGGCCGGGAAAGCGTCGCGGGCATGGCGCATCGCGCCATTCTCGACGTGCGCGCCCTGGTAGGGGGAAACGTGCAATCCGCCATAGCGGAAATCGAACGCAGTGAAGACTCCCTTCGACGGCAGTTCGAGCAGGCGACATACCGGAAAGATATTTCGCCTTCGGTGCGCGAACTGATTGCCCGGTGTTGTAGCCGCCTCCGCGAGGATCACGACGAAGTCTGGGCCCTGCAGCACGCGACCAACTGATTATTGCGTTCCCGAAACGGGCAAAGCGCAAGTTTCTCGGTTTTCCTGGTGGAAAGCGACGGGCCGGCAGGCTAGGTTTTTCCGAAACCACGAGGAACACGCCATGCCGGATACGTCGCCTCAGAAGGAGGGTTATCTCGGCGGCCACATGCTGATCGCAATGCCGACGCTGCTCGATCCTCGATTCCAGCGTACCGTGATTTACGTGTGCGCGCATTCGCCCGACGGGGCGATGGGAATTATCGTCAACCGCATTTTCGGCAGCGTTACGTTTCGCGAATTGCTGGGGCAGCTTGGTATCGCCTCGCCGGACACAATGGATCGGCAGGTGCATTTCGGCGGGCCGGTCGAGTCGGGGCGCGGGTTCGTGCTGCACTCGACCGACCGTCTGCAGGAGGATTCACTCAAAGTCGATGATGGCATCGCGTTGACGGGAACCCTGGACATCTTGCGTTCCATCGCGCACGGGAAGGGTCCCGCCAGCGCGCTGTTCGCCCTGGGCTATGCCGGGTGGGATGCCGGTCAGCTTGACAATGAAATCCAGGACAATGGCTGGCTCAGCATGCCGGCGAACTA
This sequence comes from uncultured Rhodospirillales bacterium, assembly GCA_937873165.1. Classification (GTDB taxonomy): domain Bacteria; phylum Pseudomonadota; class Alphaproteobacteria; order CALMVH01; family CALMVH01; genus CALMVH01. The sequence continues at coordinate 7,740 of CALMVH010000349.1, read as the reverse complement.
CGACCTGCTGTTCGATTCGGACCTAGACGATAAATGGGAGCGTGCGCTGGCGCTGCTGGGAGTCGATCCGCTGATGCTGTCGGAGCAGGCGGGACACGCCTGATCCGCCCGGCGATGAGCGACGATCCAGTCCAGCGGGCGTTGCCGCTTTCGAATACTGCAACAAACGCAGTGGGTCCGCATACGCCTTCCATCGTCCTCCATGGCAACCGCCGCAACCCCTACATCCAGTGGCTGCGCGCGGTGGCAGCCCTGCTGGTGATGATCTACCACACGGCAACCTACCAGGACCTGCGGCTGCACGACGGCCGGCTGAGGCTGGTATTTGGCGATTGGTGCGGCTTCTTCGGCGTGGCGCTGTTCTTTGCGATCTCGGGCTACCTGATGTCCATCGCCGTGCGGGTTCAAAAACCCGGGTTGTTCCTCGTGCACCGGATCATTCGCATATACCCGGCCTACATCGCCGTCGCGGCGGCATTCCTCGTGATCGCCGCTGCCATGGGCCAGTCGGTACCCTACCAGGCATCCCTGTTCCTCCTGATGCCCGCACGTATTTTGCGGCCGATCCTCGGCATCGAATGGACGCTGCTGTTCGAAATCACCTTTTACGTCATGCTGTACGTGATTTCGCTGGCGGGATGGGCGAAGCACATCGATCGGATCGCCGGTTTGTGGATGATCGCGATCCTCGTCTCCTCCGCATTATGGCCCGACCCGGGGGACCGTCTTTTCCAGCCAATCTACCGGCTGCTGTTCCTGGCGACCAGCCTGCCCATGCTGGTCTCCTTCCGCATCCTGCAGGGCCTGGGCGGCGCCATTATTTTTTTTTTATGATTGGTGTTCCTGTTAGTTTTATTCGTTTAGTGCGTGGTCATGGGGGGAATGATTTATGT
>CALMVH010000349.1:5788-6837 GCA_937873165.1 uncultured Rhodospirillales bacterium | reverse complement strand
GCCCTGGTTCGCGCTGCCTGCCGTGGACGGGCGTTATGATCCGCTGCGTTTCATCTTCGCCGCCAGCGCGGTCAGCCTTGTCTGGGCGCTGGTCGCGGCGGCTCAGTCCGCCCGCATCCTGCATCTTGGCATCGGCGGCAGGGTCATGGCGCGCTTGGGCGATTGCAGCTACGCCCTTTATCTGTGTCACAAGCCGATCATCGACCTCCTCTATGGTCACCCTCCCGATGTCGGACCCGTTCCGATGGCCGTGATGGCAGTAGGCTTGTCGCTCGGCGTCGCGTATGGGCTCGGAATGGCCGATGTCGCGCTGTACGCGCGCCTGAAGCACTGGGTCGGCCATGTGCGGGTGCGTCGCGTGAACATGGCAGCCCTGGCCTTTGGCGGGTTGTTCGCCGTAATATCCGTGCTGGGCGGCATTGCCTACTACTCGCATGATGTGCGACAGGCGGAGGCGCGCCTCGGGCTTGCAATCGCCGCTGCCGGGCCGGTGGAGTCTCCCCGGCAAGCCAGTGCCGCGGCCCTCCGCGCCGGGTTCCGGCAATCCGATTCGCTGGCCGGACAAGTTGATCGCATCGCGCGCGTACCGGCGGAGAACCGCTCGGTCTTCGATTTCTGGGCGGTCGATACGTCTCCTGCGGCGCAAATGGTCTCGGCCAGCATCTTCCGGCAAGGCAGGCTGGTCGCGGCGTTGTCGCCCGCTTTTACCAGAACCGACATCGCGCAGCGGTACGGCACGAAATTGAAGACCGGTTTTCACTTCGAGGTCGTGGAGCCATGCCGCGATGCGCCCGTAATCGTCATCCTTTACACGCGCGACAAGCGGTTTACGGTACTTCCGGTGGCAGGCCGAAGTTCCGTGTGCCGCGAATGACTAAGGTTCGAAGCTGAACATGAGCGATTTGGTGGTGCAGCCGGGTCTGCCGTTGTCCGATGAAAGCAGCGAAGCCGTTGTGGCCCACACCCCCACCGTAAGGGTCAACGGCAAACAGCGGAACATGCCGATCCAATGGCTGCGTGCCATCGCCGCTGCATCTGTGATGCTCTAT
>CALMVH010000349.1:0-5778 GCA_937873165.1 uncultured Rhodospirillales bacterium | reverse complement strand
GCATCCCAGATACTGCACACGACCATGTTCGAAGTCTTCGGCAGTTCGCTGGCCTATATGGGGGTCGCGCTTTTTTTCGCGATCTCGGGCTATCTGATGTCGATTGCGGTCAGGGTGCAGCGTCCCACCCTGTTTCTGATGCACCGTATTGTGCGCATCTATCCCATCTATTTCCTGATCGCGGTGGCGCTTTTCCTGATCAACCAAGTTTTCTTCAGAGTTCAGGTATACGATTTCAACTGGCTGCTGTTGATGCCGCTGTTTAGGTTGAAGCATCCATTCGTCAATGTCGAATGGTCGCTGATTTTCGAAGTCTCTTTCTACTCGTGCCTGTTCCTGATCGGGTTGGTGGGCTGGGCTCGGCATATCGGCCGCATCGCCTTGGTCTGGATGGGGCTGATTCTCGCCTCTGCATGGATTTGGCCCGATGAAGGCGTCTCATTGCAGGTGCCTCTGTATCGGCTGTTGTTCCTGATGACATCGCTGCCCATGGCGGGCGGTCTTCTGATTCCTTACCTGACACGATGGAAAATACCCGGCTGGCTTCTGGCACTGGGCGCGGTCGCGCTATGGGCTGCCTATCCCTTGTGTCGCGATCGCTACGACGCCTCGCGCCTGCTGTTCGGCCTTAGCAGCGTTCTGCTTGTATGGGCGGCGGTGGCGGTTTCCAGCGGCCGGAAATTCAGCGATCCAAAACTGGCAGGCCGCTTGCTGGCCCGGTTCGGCGACTACAGCTACGCACTATACCTTGTGCATGTGCCTATCATGGTCGCGATCTACAAGGGATTCGCGGGGAAGCCGCCAACCGTGGTTTGGTTTGGCACGATGACCGCCATTCTGCTGGCAGCGGTTTTGGTCGGCGAGCTCGATCTCAGGATATACAAACGCTTTAAAACGGCGTTGAACCGGCTTCCCATCCTGCCGGTCCGCACGATCGCGCTTTTGTTCTTCACAGGGTTCGTAACCGTGTCAACGATCAGCGGGGTCCTGGCCTACGAACACCGGACGGTACAAGCCAGCATCGAAGACATGGCCGCCAAGATGCTGGCCGCACACCCGATCCAGAGCGCCGACGATGCGATCGTGGCGGCACAGGCGGCTGGACTTACCAAATCGTCGCGCATCATCGGATCGTTCGATACGCAAGAGTGGCGGCCCGATACGGGGGGCCTAGGCCGCATGACGATCAATCTATGGGCGGTAGACCTCGACGCGCCCAAACAGCCGGTATGGATCGCTGTGTTCCGCAGCAACCGGCTCTACAAGGCGGACACTCCCAACTTCGTGCGCCAGGACGTCAAGACGATGCTGAGCGTAGCCGTGAAGAGTGGCTACTTCGACCAAAGGCTGGAGTATTGCCATCCCGACGAGCCGATGGTCGCGGTGATCCTCGACAGCCAGAAGCGTTTTGCCATTCTGCCGTTCAACGCGCCATACCGGTCGTGTGTATCCGATAAACCCGAACGGTAAAATCAGCCGGACAGGGCGCGGCGCAACAGCTCCACATCCTCGGCGAAGGTACTGTCCGCCAGCATCAGCTCATCGACCTTCTTGACCGCGTGCATGACGGTTGTGTGATCCCGGCCACCGAACTTCCGGCCGATGTCCGGCAGGGAATACGATGTCAGCTGCTTGGAAAGATACATGGCAACCTGGCGGGGACGCGCGACGATGCGCGAACGCCGGTCGGAATGCATCTCGGCGACCTTGACGTTGAAGTGCTCGGCTACCTTGCGCTGGATTTCCTCGATGGTCACGCGGCGGTCGTTGGCGCGCAGCAGGTCGCGCAGCAATTCCTGCGTGGTTTCCAGCGTAATCGGCCTGCCGATCAGGTCCGCATGCGCCGCGATCCGGGTCAGCGCCCCTTCCAGCTCGCGTACGTTCGACGAGATCTTGTGCGCCAGGAACTCCAGCACCTTGTCGGAGACATGGCATTTCAGCGTCTCGGCCCTGGCTTGCAAGATGCCGAGGCGCAGTTCGTAGGTGGTCGGATGGATGTCCGCGACCAGCCCCCAGCCGAGGCGCGAGCGCAACCGCTCTTCCATGCCTTCAAGGTCCGACGGGCTCTTGTCGGCCGAGATGATGATCTGGCGGTGCTGGTCGACCAGCGCGTTAAAGGTGTGGAAGAACTCTTCCTGCGTGGAATCCTTGCCGCAGATGAACTGGATATCGTCGATCATCAGCACGTCGACAGAGCGGAACTGTTCCTTGAACTCGACGGTATCCTTGAACCGGACGGCGCGCACGAACTCGTACATAAACTTTTCGGCAGACAGGTACAGCACGCGCCGGCCGGGGCCACGCTTGCGGATCGCGTGCGCGATGGCATGCATCAGGTGCGTCTTTCCAAGGCCAACGCCGCCGTAGAGGAACAGGGGATTGAAGGGCACGCTGTCGACCTCCGCTTCCGCCACGCGGCGGGCGGCGGCATGGGCCAGCTCGTTGGGCTTGCCAACGACGAAGTTCTCGAAGGTGAAGCGCGGATCGAGGATGCCCATGGATGCATCATCGGAAATCACTGGAGCGGGCACGGCGGCCGGAACAGGGTCCGCCGACGGCTTGATGGCCAGAGCCGCTGCGCTGTGCAGGGCAGAGGGCACAGTCCGGACGCTGGCATCCGCCTTGATCTCCAGGCGCCTGACAGCCGGGTTGCGCGCGGCCCACAGCTCGCGCACACGGTCGGCGTAGTGCGACCGGATCCAGTTGCAAGCCACGGCGGACGGCGCCTTCAGGACCACCTCGCCGGGCGCGGGGCTCACGAACTCGACGCCCTGCAGCCAGCTGCGAAAGGCGACGTCGCCTATCTCGCGCTTTAGGGTTTGGGAAATATCCTGCCATTCTCGCGCCAGCAGGGCAGGGGCCGCATGGACATCGTCCACGGCGTGATCGTGCTCGTCCGCCACCGTTGGCAGAGCCTTAGTCGTTTGTATCAAGCGGCACCCCCAAGAGCCCCTTCGGCGCCGCGGCACAAGGCGCAAACGTCCACTCTGAAGTTATCAAACAAACTCCAGACGCTTGCGGATCAAGTACTGTTTATCGGCCCGGCGAGGCAGGTAACAACCTATGCGAATCGGAGGATGCGATCAAGTCGAAAGATAGAAAATCGATTCGAAAACTCACCAGGCAAAGAAAAAGAGACGTACTTCCATGAAATACGTCCCTTTTCAAACCTTTCGACGGAACTGGATATTAAGCCGTTACTTCCAGTGCCTTGATCCGGGCGCTCAGGCGCGATAGTTTGCGAGCGACTGTGTTGCGATGCAGCGCATGCTTGTTCACGGCGCGATGCAGCTCCGGCGTAGCAGCCTGGAAGGCAGAGCGCGCCGCCCCGGCATCGCCTGCCGCGATCGCCAGTTCCACCTTGCGCACAAAGGTACGGATACGGTTCAGGCGGCTGCGATTGATCGCCTCGCGGCTTTCATTGCGGCGGATGCGCTTCTTCGCGGAAATATGCTGTGCCATGTCGTGTGTGCGTCTATGTCGGGTCAGTTAGGAAGCGGCGACCATAATCGGGGCGCATGCCCGGGTCAAGCCGAATTAGCGGGAGGACGCCGCGGCGGGCGCAACGGTAAAGCGAACGGTTGATCCCGGTCCGAATGGCTTGACCTCGACTTCCAGGTTTTCGCTTTCACGGGCGTACTGCCCATTGGGCAGCGGTTTCCAGCCCAGTTGAGGAAGGGTTCGGGCATAATACTGCTCGACATGGCCAGGGTCTACGACACCGCTGGCGGTCGCTTCGACGATCCGCCCTTCCGGCTGGTCGAAATCCGTCATGGCGGATGGGCTGGCCTTCAACCCCGGCATCAGGGGCACATCTTCCAAGCCTGCCAGGTACTCCGTTTGCTCGAAATCGGCGGCGTGCGGCGCGATTAAAAAGCAGGCAAGGGCCAGCGCGAAGACGGCAAGGAAGATCGGTTTCATGCACCGCAACTTAGCCTAGCCCTGGCACTGGGGACAGTAGAAAGTCGACCGCCCTGCCTGTGAAATACGCGTGATGGTGTGCGACGGGTCCGCCGGGCATGGCTTGCCGACCCGGTCGTAAACGTCGAATCTGTGTTGGAAATATCCGGCAGCTCCCGCCGCGTTGACATAGTCGCGCAGGGTCGATCCGCCCGATGCGATCGCCTCAAGCAGGACCGCCTTGATGGATTTCGCCAGCCGGTCGGCCTCTGCCCGCGTCACGTTCGATCCCGCGCGTTTGGGATCCAGCCGGGCGCGGAACAAAGCCTCGCACACATAGATATTTCCCAGCCCCGCGACCACGCGCTGGTCCATCAGCAGCGATTTCAGCGGCACGCGGCGGTCCGCAAAGGCCCCATGCAGCACCCCGCCATCCATGCCAGGGGCCAGCGGCTCCGGTCCTAGCAAGGCCAACGCCGGATAGACCGCCAGTTCCGCCGGGGTCCTGATCAGGTCGACCTGGCCGAATCGCCGCGCATCGTTGAACACGATGTGCGTGCCGTCATCCAGGTCGAGCGTCACATGGTCGTGAATGTTGACGGCACGGTCTGGCGCGGGGATGAACAAGCGGCCCGTCATGCCAAGGTGCAGGACCAGCGTCTGGCCATCGTCCAACCGGGCCAGCAGGTACTTGGCGCGCCTGTCCAGCGTTTTGACCGTGCGGCCCTGGACCGCTTCGGGCAGGTCAGCCGGCATGGCGCGGCGAAGGTCGGGGCGGCGCATCGTCAGGCGCGCGATACGCCGGCCGGTCAGGAAAGGCGCCAGGCCGCAGCGCACGGTTTCGACTTCAGGCAGTTCGGGCATGGATCGAATATAGGCCGGAGGCGTTCGCAGTGCGACCCATACGCGGACTTTACGGGCTGGTCCGGAGCGTCTAAACTGATGCTTTGAAACAGATACACTGCGGGACATGCTCGACCTTTACTCGGCGTTGATCTACCTCATGGTCATCCAGGCCGCTTCCGACGGTGAAATGACCGACGCGGAAATGCATTCCATCGGCGAAAACGTTCGCTACCTGCCTGTATTCGATGGCTTCGACGCCGAAACGCTTCCCGCGGTTGCCCGCGACTGCGCCCTGGCGCTGAACGCCGAAAGCGGCATCGAGCGAACAATGTCGGCCATTGTCGAGGCTGTTCCCCTGGAACTGCGCGAAACCGCATACGCCCTGGCCGTCGAGGTGACGGTTGCCGATAACGATCCGGATCCCGCCGCCCTGAAGGTGCTGGAAATGGTGCGCGAGCGCCTGTCGATCGTCGGCCTCAGCGCTGCGGCGATCCATCATGCGGCCCGCGTGCGTCATCTCGGCTGACCGAAACCCCGCCCAGCGCCATGGTCCTGTACGTTGTTGCCATTCTTGGCCTGTTTTTATTGAACGGGCTGCTGTCGATGGCCGAGATCGCCATCGTTACCGCCCGGCGCGCGAAGTTGAACGTGATGGCCGAAAAGGGCCGGAACGGAGCCGCTGCCGCCATTATCCTGGCTCGGGATCCCGGCAAGCTTCTGTCGGCTCTGCAAAGCGGTATCACCCTGATCGGCATTCTGACAGGCGCCATCGGCGGGGCCGCCATCACCGACCCCCTGGCCGCCATCCTGGTGAAGGTTCCGGTTGTTGATCGGTTCGCACACGATGCGGCCTTCGGCATCGTGGTGATCGCGACGTCGTATGTATCGCTTATCATCGGCGAACTGGTGCCGAAACAGCTGGGTCTCCGGTTCCCGGAGCCCATCGCCACGGCGGCTGCGCCCATCATGGTCGTATGGACCCGGATCAACAAGCCGATGATCTGGCTGCTGGATTTTTCCACCCGCACCGTG
>CALMVH010000348.1 GCA_937873165.1 uncultured Rhodospirillales bacterium | reverse complement strand
GCGCATAGATTTCGCCAAGGCTGAGCGACGAGCCGTCGGCGTGGAAGAACACCGGCTCGTTGGCGTCGGCAGCTTGAGGCAGGACGGCGGAAGCGGCTTCGGAGGCGTTCCCGCGCATCGCGTTCAGGAACTTGGCCGCCCCGCCCGCGCCCAGAAAATGCGCCAGGTACAGTTCGGTGGAGCCGATCTTGCCGCCCACGGTCTGTTGCAGGGAAGATTGGTTGTCCTTGGTAAAGGCCGCAGCCATCTCGGCGGCGGCGGTCGGATCATCCTTCAAGGCCATGATATGGCCGCGCATGGCGGCATCCTTGACACTGGCATGCCCGTCGGCATCGACGGAAATGGCAGATGCTTCCTTCCCCAACCCGTATTGCGCGCCATGCTCCGCCAGTTCCTGCAGCCATGTCTGATCGATAAACTGGTACAATCCCGACGCGCTGGACGTCGAAGCCTTTGCCGCTGGATTGAAGCTGCTTTCGGTGGAAGCCTTCTGCATCATGTAGTTGAAGTCGACGCCGCTTTCGGCGCTCGCGTGCCGGATCGCGCTTACGACTTCAGGGGATGCCCCGCTGCCCGCCGTCGCCATTTGTCCCAAGTTCTGCATGGCCTGTTCCGCTGATAAAGACCTGTCCGCCAGGGTTATCAGCAAGGATCGTGCCAGCTGGAAAGGGCGAGCGGCGTCAGCTGCTCATCAGGTACAAGCGCGGCCTTGCGGCCTCGGGCTTGCCGCGCAGGCGGTGCACCAGGATTTCATGCACCAGCAGCGCAGTCTCGCCGGTGCCGAGCACGAAATACCGGAACGCCTGCGTCAGCGGCGAATGCTGCGTCAACCTGAGGAACACCGATCGCGCCTTCAGCACCAGGCACAGGTAAGCGATGGTGTTGGCGACCACCGTCGCCTCGCTGACCTCGATCCGGTAGTCATCGCCGACCCGAACCGCCTTTATCACCGGCTCTTCGTAAAATTCGCTTCTATTGTCCATCAAGCCGACGTTCAGAAAGGCGATCGGGCCCTGTACATTGTAGCTGGACAACAGCCGCTCGCGTTCGATGTCGCACAAGCGCTGCGACGGCAGCTCTACCGGCACGATGTTCACCCGGCGCGACAGCATTTCCTCCCAAATTTGCGACGATCCGGCGTCGCAGAAGTTGAGACGGCGTACCCTCAGTTCGCCTTGGCGGAAATAGCGGCTGGTGATGCTGATGACAATCAGGCTGACGATGAAGACCAAGCCGATAATCATGCCATCGGGGCGTTCACGGGTGTTCTGGACCAGCGCGTACAGGAAGACCACCGCAATCATCCAGCAGTACAGCGACATCCAGTTGATGCCTGTCCCCAGGGCGGAGGTGGATGCCGATCCCGCCTCGCGCCGTTCGCGCATCAGTGCCACGGCGGCGGCGATCGCCGCGGACAGGATGATGACCAGCACGCCGGTCGCGTAGGCGCCGCTTTGCTTGTCGACATCGGCATCGAACACGAAGGTGACAATCAGGTCGATCACGAACAGCACGACCACCAGCGGCCTGGAATAGGCGGTCCAGCGCGGAGCCATGCCCAGGCGCGGCAGATAGCGCGGGATCAGGTTCAGCAGGCCCGCCATGGCAGACGCCCCTGCAAACCACAGGATCGCGATAGTTGAAAGGTCGTAGAAGGATCCGAATCCATCACCGAAATAGCGATACGCCAGGAACGCCAAGGCGCGCCCGTTGGCCGTTCCCCCATCCTTGTAATCGTCTTCCGAGATCAACATGGTCGTGGTGATGCTGGAAACCATCAGGAAGACGCACATGATCACGGCGGCGGAGATCAGCAGCTTTGAGGTGTTCTGGATGCGCTTAACCGGCGGCCGTACTTCCGTGGCATCGCCGCGGATCAGGGGCATGACGGAAACCCCGGTCTCAAACCCGCTGAGGCCCAGCGCCAGGCTGGGGAAGATGATCGCGGAGCGGATCAGGACATGCGGCAGATCGCCGACCTTGAAGAGGTCAGCATGCCAATGACCGATCAGGGAGGGGTCGGCGGCCACGACTGCCGTGCACTTCACCAGCAGGATGGCGTTCAGCACCAGGTAGGGGATCGCCACGATAACGGCCAGCACGATCGCCTCGCGGAAACCAGCGATGAAAACGGCCGCCAAGGCCGCCAGCAGGAAGATTGTGATCGAGTAGGAGTGATCGCCAAGATAGGAGTGCAAGTAAGCGTTCTGCGTCGCGTGACGGGCGGCGTCGGCTGCCGAGAGAGTCATGGTGATCACGAAGTCGGTGCCGGCGAAGCCAAGCAGCACCAGGACAAGCAGCTTGCCCCACCAGCCGCCCAGCAGGTTTTCCAGC
>CALMVH010000347.1 GCA_937873165.1 uncultured Rhodospirillales bacterium | reverse complement strand
GTGGTGGACGACGACGATCGCCTGCGCCACCTTTTGCGGCGTTATCTCAGCGAGCATGGCCACACGGTCATTACCGCGCGCGATGCCGGCGATGCCGCTGCCAAGCTGGAAAACCTGGCAGTGGATTTAATCGTGCTGGACGTCATGATGCCCGGAATGGATGGCCTGGATCTCACGCGCCAGATTCGGCAGACCAGCACTGTGCCCATCCTGCTTCTGACGGCGCAGGGTGCCTCGTCCGACCGCATCGCGGGCCTGGAAGCAGGCGCGGATGATTACCTGTCGAAGCCGTTCGAGCCGCGGGAATTGCTGCTGCGCATCGGGGCGGTCCTGCGCCGGACCCCCCAGCTGGTAGAAAAGTCGAGCGTCATCAGGCTGGGCCGCTGGAGTTTCGATCCGGCGCGGGCGGAACTGCGGGGCGAGGACAGCACCGTGCGCCTGAGCGACGTCGAAGCCAGCCTCCTGGCGGTGCTGGCTGCGTCGCCAGGGCAGAGCTTCAGCCGCGACGACCTTTCCGCACGCAGCCAGGTCACCGTTGCCCCGCGCAGCGTCGATGTGCAGGTGGTGCGCCTCCGCCGCAAGATCGAGGACGATCCCCGCCTGCCGCGCTACCTTCAGACCGTACGCGGCGAAGGTTACGTGTTGAGGCCGGATTGAGCCTGATCCCCCGCCTGAGACCGACGCTGAAGGGCCTTCTGCCGCGCACGCTGTTCGGGCGTTCGCTGCTGATCATCCTGCTGCCGGTCCTGCTGCTGCAGATCATTACCACCTTTTTCTTTTTCGAGCGCCATTGGAGCGTGGTCACGCGCCGGCTGGCCTCGGCGGTCGCGGGCGAGATTGCGACGGTGGTGGAGGAAGTCGACAACATCCCGCGAGCCAGCACGCGGGACGACGTGCTGAACCGGCAATCGCAGACGCTCGACATGCTGCTGACCTTCCAGGAAGACGGGCAGCTGCCGCCCTACCAGGCGCCCCGGGTTAACCCCGCCTTGGCGCAGTCACTGGAAAACGCGCTGGACGATCAGGTAAAGCGTCCCTACCGGCTTACCATCTATGACCGCGGTGAATGGATCGGCATCGCCATTCATACCCGAACCGGAGTGCTGAAGGCGCTTGTGCCGGAACGCCGCCTGTTCACCCGTGCGACCTATGTCTTCCTTCTATGGATGATCGGCTCGTCCGTCGTGCTGTCGGGCGTTGCGCTTGTGTTCATGCGCAACCAGATCCGACCCATCCGCCGGCTGGCGCGGGCTGCGGAAAGTTTCGGCCGTGGCCACGATGTCGCGCGGTTCCGCCCGGAAGGCGCGTCGGAAGTCCGGCAGGCCGCCATCGCATTCCTGGACATGCGCGACCGCATCCGCCGGCAGATGACCCAGCGCACGACCATGCTGGCCGGGGTCAGCCACGACCTGCGCACCCCCCTCACCCGCATGAAACTGCAGCTGGCGCTGATGCCGCGCGATAGCGACATCGAGGCCTTGCAGGACGACGTGACCGACATGGAAACCATGGTGGGAGGCTACCTGGCCTTCGCGCGCGGCGAGGAGGAGGAAGGCGCGCTGTCCACCGACATCGCTGGCCTGGTGGAGGAAGTGGCGGACGCCGCGCGGCGGGCGCAGGGCGCGGTCGCGGTGCGCATCGCGGCGCGGCCCGTTCTGGTGGTGCGGCGCATGGCGCTGAAGCGATGCCTGTCCAACCTGTTGGAAAACGCCCGGCGCTACGCCGCCCATGCGGAGATTTCCATCACGGCCACAGCAGCGGAGGTCGAGATCGCCATCGACGATGACGGCCCCGGCATTCCGCGCGAATACCGTTCCGATGTGTTCCGGCCGTTTTACAGAATGGAAGCCTCGCGCAACGAGAACACCGGCGGCTCGGGCCTCGGCCTCGCGATCGCCCGCGACATCGCCCGCAGCCACGGTGGCGACGTGACGCTAGGCGATAGCTCCATGGGTGGCCTGCGCGCGGTGGTCAAGCTGCCAGCATAGCACACAGCGTTCGTAATTGATCAGAACGATCGTTGTCAGCGCATCAAGAACCTGCCGTTGCCGGAGGCACAATTAAGGTTAGCTTCAGCCTTAATACAGTCCGCCGGTGCCGCTTCCCGTGTCCGTGGCCGCAGGCGTTGGCTGAGGCGCGGGCGCTTGTACCGGCACAGCATCCGCCGGGCGTTCCACCGCTATATCCGCCGAACTGCCCGACGCGCCCGTGATCTGGTTGGCGGTCACGTCCTGGCTCTGCATGTCGCTGTCGGCATCATCGGACGAGTCGGGTTCGGTTGCCGCTCCGTTCGTGTCGCCCATGTCCTTTTGTTCGGCGTCCGGCTCGCCGCGCTCGTTCAGCTTGGCGACCAGCGAAGACCCGTTAACCAGGAAGTTGTTGTCACCCGGCTCGTTGCCCTCGACGAACGCTTCCCAGATACCGGTGGGATCGCCGAAGTCGGGCTGGCCACTTGACGGGCTGACGCGCACCATGCGCACGCCGGGCGGGATCGGGAATGGAACCGACGGCTTGTCGGCCAGCGCCGTTTTCATGAACTCGCCAAAAATCGGCACGGCGGTCGTGGCCCCGGTCTCGTGCTTGCCGAGCGATTTCGGTTGATCGAATCCGACAAACACGCCAACGGCCAGATCGCGCGTAAAGCCGATGAACCATACATCCTTGCTCTCGTTGGTGGTGCCGGTTTTGCCTGCCAGCGTGCGGTCCAGCTTTGCCAGCTCGTGCGCGGTGCCGCGTTGCACCACGCCCTCCATCATGGTTGTCATCTGGAAGGTCGTGCGCGGATCCTCAACCTGATCGACGTTGCCGACGGGATCGGGCGTTTTCTGGTCCTTCCAGTCGACATCCATGCAGCCGTCGCACGTCCTGGTATCGTGGCGATAAAGGGTTTTCCCGTTGCGGTCCTGTACGCGGTCGATCAGGGTCGGCTGGATGTGCTTGCCACCGTTGTCGATCATGGAATAGGCCGTCACCATCTTCATCAGGGTGGTTTCGCCCGATCCGATCGATAACGAATAGTTCACCGGCGGCTTGTCGAGAACGCCGAAATGCTCTGCCTCGTCCACGATGGCAGGCATGCCGATGTATTCCGCGATGCGAACGGTCATGGCGTTGCGCGATTTTTCGATGCCGACGCGCAAGGGCTGCAATCCTAGGAAGTCGTGCTCGTAGTTGACCGGACGCCACAGCGGCAGGCCGGGACCCTGGCTGAGGGCGATGGGCGCATCCTCCACCATGGTGGATGGCGTAAAGCCCTTGTCCAGCGCCGCCATGTAGACGAACGGCTTGAACGACGATCCGGGCTGTCGATTGGCCTGGGTGGCGCGGTTGAACTCGTTCATCGACGAACTGAGCCCGCCCACCATTGCCAGCACGCGGCCGGTATGCGGGTCCATCGCCACCATGGCGCCGCTGACAACCGGAATCTGGTGCAGGATGTAATGCATGACCGGCCCCGCCGGCACGGAGGCCACATCGGCCTCGGGCTTGGCTGCTTTCTTCGAGTTCTTCGGAGGCTTCGCGGCGTCATTCTCCTGCGGCACGCTTTCGACCAGGATCACGTCGCCGGCAGACATCAGGTCCAAGGCCCGCGATTTATGCGTCCAGCGGTATCCCGCTTCGGACAAGACGCCCTTCGATCCATCGGGCAGCACGAAGTCTGCTTCGCGTCCTGCTTCGGTTACCAGTGCCTTGCGCCAGCTTTCCGCGCCGTCGGGCAGGGGCACGGCGGCGAAACGCTTTTCCCAGCCGGCACCCAGCGCGATATGCGTCACGGGCCCGCGCCAGCCATGGCGCTGGTCGTACGCGACCAGCCCGTCGCGTAACGACTTGACGGCCAGGCCCTGCAGCGCCGGGTCGAGTGTCGTGCGCACCGACAAGCCGCCATTATACACGGCATCGCCATACATGTCGGCCAGCTGGCGCCGCACGTCTTCGGTGAAGTAATTCGCCTGCACGAACTGCGTCGCGCTTTGCTTGTGCAGTTCGATCGGTTCGGCCTGCGCTTGCGCGGCTTCGTCCCTGGTGATGAAGCCATCTTCCGCCATGCGGTCGATGACCCAGTTGCGGCGGTGCAAGGCTTCCTGTGGCCGGCGTTTGGGATCGTAGTCGGAAGGTCCCTTCGGCATTGCGCCCAGCAAAGCCGCCTCGGCGATGGTCAGTTCGTCCAGCGGCTTGTCGAAATAGTTCAGCCCGGCCGCGGCAACCCCGTACGATCCGAGACCCAAGTATATCTGGTTCAGATACAGTTCGAGGATACGCTGCTTCGAAAAGGTTTCCTCGATCCGGAAGGCGAGGATCGCCTCCTTGACCTTGCGGCTCATGGTGCGTTCGTTCGACAGCAGCATGTTCTTCGCGACCTGTTGCGTGATGGTCGAGGCACCGCCTGCGCGGCGGCCCGAATGCAGGTCCTTGATGTCGGTGATCGCGGCCTTGGCGATGCGCAGCGGATCGACGCCGCCGTGATGAAAGAAGTCTTTGTCCTCGGCGGCAAGAAACGCATTCACCACCCGCTTCGGAATGGCGTCGATCGGCACAAAGACGCGTTTCTCGGTCGCGAACTCAGCCAGTAGATGGCCGTCGCCCGCATGAATGCGCGTAACGATCTTCGGCGAGTAATCCGCAAGCTGATGGTAGTCCGGCAGGTCCGCGCCGTACTTGGCGACCACGAGGAAAACGGCAATCAACCCGGCCATCATGATCATGATGACGCCGGACAGCAGATAAAGCAGCACGCGCATGTGCCGATTATGAAAGCGGAACCAGCCGGTGTCCATCTTTACAAGCGCGGATACAGCTTGGCCGGGCCTCAGGACCGGTGCGCCGGCTCCGGCACACGGAAGTAACGATCCACGCCGTCGGTGATCGCCAGGGATGTCGCGCGCTGGTGCCCGGGGCTGGCAAGAAGGGCGGCGTCCGCTGTATCGGACAGGTAACCCATCTCGATCAGAACCGATGGCATGTCCGCCGCCTTCAGTACTGCGAACCCGGCGGATCGGTGCGGCTTCAACTCCTGCAACCCGATCCGGTGCTGGGCGAACTCGCGCACCAGCAACTCGGCAAAGCGGTTCGACTGGTTCATGCTGTCGCGCATCGACAGGTCGATCAGCAGGTTGGCGGTGCCTTCATCCTCGCGCGCCAAGTTCAACCCTCCGATGGCGGCGGACCGGTTCTCCTGCGCCGCCAAGCGTTCCGAAACCGCGTCGGACGCATTTTGCGACAGCGTGTAAACAGTCGCTCCGTGCGCGTCGTGGCTTTCCATCGCGTCGCAATGCAGCGAGATGAACAGCTCCGCCCCTGCCGCGCGCGCTATCTTAACGCGGTCCTGCAAGGGGATGAAGATGTCATCGCCGCGGGTCATGACAACCGTATAGCGGCCGGTCGACTCCAGAACGTTCTTCAGGACCAGCCCGGTGGCAAGGGTGATGGACTTTTCAAACACACCCTCGGAGCTGGCGGTACCCGGGTCCAGTCCGCCATGGCCGGGATCGATTGCGATTACCCGGCGCGTGGCAACTGCACGCGCTTGCGCATGCGGCCGCACCGGCGGCGCCGTCAATGCCACCGGATTTGCAAGGGTCGTCGCGGCCTCACCCGGCATCGCGTCTATGGGGATCGACTCCGCGGCTTCGCGTGGGGGCGAAGTTCGCGCCGCCACAGACTGCGC
>CALMVH010000346.1 GCA_937873165.1 uncultured Rhodospirillales bacterium | reverse complement strand
GGGCGCGGAGATGCAGGCCGATCCGGCTTTCTCCGACCTGATCATCGCCCCGCTGGACGTGTGGGGCGTCGATGGCTTCATGGAATCCGGCATGAACGTCAAGGCCGCCCTGAAAACCAAGCCCCTGCAGCAATGGGGCGTTGCGCGCGAATTCAACCGGCGCCTGAAACACCGGTTCGATGCCGCCGGCCTTCGCCCGCCTATGCCGCGCCGCGAGCTGTTTGGGCAGGCAGTGTCCCCCGAGGTCGCGGTGGCAGCAAACTGAACCTGCTGGTTCCATATGCCATCTTCCGAAAATCTTAAGGCTTGGGTTGCAGGATGGGCGCAGTTTTACCTCGACTGACGGCAATGGACTCCCTCGACCGCTTCGACTTTTCGCATCTGACAGCCCTGGTAGTGGACGACAACGTCCATATGCGCCGGCTGATGCGCGATATCCTGCATGTGTTCGGCATCGGCACCGTGCACGAGGCGGCCGACGGCAGCGATGCCTACATCACCATGAAATCCGAGTACGTCGACCTGGTGCTGTGCGACTGGGTCATGCAGAACCTGAGCGGCATCGACCTGTTGCGCGAGGTGCGCAAGTCCGGCAGCGAGGTGCAGAACCCCACCGTCGCCTTTCTGATGATGACCGCGCATTCCGACGAGTGGCGCATCGCGCAGGCAAAGGAAGCCGGGGCGACGGCCGTGCTGGTGAAGCCATTCTCAACAGCCGCGTTGTATGAACGCATAATGGGACTTATAGAGCCCCAGGACACCAGCAAGTCGTACGACGAGCTTGGGAACTCTTGGTGAGGATGCCCGGATGATTGATGACCAGGAACAATCGGTTTCGACCCTGCCCGAAGCTGTCGCGATACGGATGCGCGAAATTCTTGCCCGCCACGCCAGCGACTATCGCAAGGACCTACCGCGTTTGGTCGAGCAGATGCAGGCTCACGCCGCTGCGGTCGACGATGCCGATCGCTGGCGCGAGGCGCTGCCGGTCCTGAAACGCGAAGCACACGACATGAAGGGGCAGGCGGCGACATTCGGCTATCCGCTGGTATCGTCGGTCGCGCAATCAGTCTGCCGCCTGCTGGAGCACGCCTCCGCGGCCCAGCCCGACTATGCTCCGACGGTTCGCGCGCACATGGATGTGCTGGAACACCTGCTGGAAAAGGAAGACCCCGAGCTGGTGGCAACGACCGTACAGCGTGCGCAGGCGCTGACGCACAAAGACTGATATGGGCGGCGGCGAGTAGACGACCGCGTCCCGCCACTTGTCAGCCCCGGCGCGCCGGGCTATCCAGAACCATGGCACTCGATACAAAGACCGTGGCCCGCATCGCCACGCTGGCGCGCATTCGCCTGACTCCGGCGGAGCAGGACAAGATGGTCTCGGAACTGGGCGGCCTGATCGCCTGGGTAGAGCAACTGGGCGAGGTCGACGTGACGGGAGTTGAGCCGATGACCAGCGTCGCCGGCCTGAAGCCGAAGTTACGACCCGACATGGTAACCGATGGCGACAAGCGCGAGGCAGTCCTGCTGAACGCGCCGGAAGCCAGCGAGGGGTTCTTTGTCGTGCCGAAGGTGGTCGAATGATGACGCTTCCCCTTACCGATTTCACCATTGCCGCCGCGCTCACTGGGTTGAAGAACAGGGACTTCTCCGCCGTTGAGCTGACGCAGGCGCATATCGATGCGATGCAGGCGGCCAAACACCTGAATGCCTTCATCACCGAGACGTCGGAGCAGGCGCTGGCGCAGGCGAGAGCCAGCGACGCGTGCTATGCGCATGGTGACGCGGGCGATTTAGAGGGCATTCCGCTCGCCATTAAAGATTTGATGTGCACCGAGGGCGTGCGGACGACCGCTGCCAGCCGCATCCTTGAAACCTTTGTGCCGCCGTATGATGCTACCGTTGTTGCGAAGCTGAAAGCGCAGGGCGCGGTGTCGCTGGGCAAGACCAACCTCGACGAGTTCGCCATGGGCTCGTCCAACACCACCAGCGCCTATGGCAATGTCGTGAACCCGTGGCGTCGCAAAGGCGATTCCGCCGATCTGGTGCCCGGTGGATCGTCTGGGGGCTCGGCCGCCGCTGTCGCCGCGCGCATCGCCATGGGCGCGACCGGCACTGATACGGGTGGATCGATCCGCCAGCCGGCCGCCTTCTGCGGCATCGCGGGCATCAAGCCAACCTACGGGCGCTGCTCGCGCTGGGGCATCGTGGCGTTCGCCTCGTCGCTGGACCAGGCGGGCACCTTCGCGCGCACGGTCGGGGACAATGCCATCATGCTGAGGGCGATGGCCGGGTACGATCCCAGGGATTCGACCAGCGTCGATACACCCGTACCTGACTACGTCGCGTCGCTGGGGCAGGGGATCAAGGGCAAGCGAGTCGGCATCCCGCGCGAGTACCGCGTCGACGGCATGCCTGCCGAGATCGACGCCGTGTGGCAGCAGGGCGTGGCATGGCTGCGCGATGCGGGCGCGGAGCCGGTGGAGATCAGCCTGCCGCACACGAAATATGCGCTGCCGACCTACTACATCGTCGCGCCTGCCGAATGTTCCTCGAATCTTGCGCGCTACGATGGCATCCGCTACGGCCTGCGCGTGCCCGGCAAGGACCTGGCGGAGCAATAC
>CALMVH010000345.1:6692-14832 GCA_937873165.1 uncultured Rhodospirillales bacterium | reverse complement strand
CCGTTGGACAGCCCCCGTGGACCGTTTCCTCAAGCACCGCCGCTGGGGTGTGGCAGCTGTCGCGGGCCTAGTGGCGATTACCGGCGTGGTCTTGCTGTTTCGTCTGCATTTCGACTTCGACCCCATTCACCTGAAAAACCAGAAATCCGAGTCGGTTCAGACCTTGTACGCGCTGGAGAACGATCCGCTTTCACCTCCGTACGACGCCGAGATCCTGGAACCCGGCGTCGCAGCGGCCGCAAGGGAAGCGGATGTCGTTGCGAAACTTCCCGAGGTGGCCTTTGCCGTCAGCCTCAGCAGCTTCGTGCCCACCGACCAGCCGTCAAAGCTGGCGCTGATTTCAGATGCCGCAAACCTGTTACTGCCGACGCTGACCCCGCCGCAAGTGGCTCCCGCACCCTCCGTCGCTGAAATCCGCACATCGATCGCCGCCTGCCGCACGGCGTTGGAAGCGGCGCTGGCGAAAGCGGGCGCCGACCCGGTAATATCCGGGTTCATAACCGACCTGCGATCGCTGGAAGCAACCGACGACAAGACCATCGGCTTGCTGCAACCGGCACTGATTTCCTCGCTGCCTGACCGCCTCGACGATTTGAAGCAGCTCTTAAACGCCGGCCCGGTGACGCTGGATACCATTCCGGCGGACATCAAACGCGACTGGCTTTCGCCAGACGGTACGGCGCGCGTGGAAGTCTTTCCGAAAGGCGATTTCCATAAGAACGAGGTCCTCAAGAAATTTTTCCAGGCCATCATGCGGGTGGCGCCGGAGGCCAGCGGGTCCGCCATCGGCATCCAGCAATCCAGCGCTACCATCGTGCACGCCTTCCAGACAGCCGGCACATCGGCGATCATCGTGATCGCGGCGCTGCTTGCATTCGCTTTGCGCAACGTCGTGGATGTTGCCATGGTGCTGGGGCCTCTGCTGCTGGCAGGCCTGATGACCGTGATCTTCTGCGTGAGCTGGCCTTACCCGATCAACTTTGCCAACATCATTGCGCTGCCCCTGTTGCTGGGAATCGGCGTGGCGTTCGACATCTACTTCGTGATGAACTGGCGCGCGGGCCAACACGAGCCGCTGCAATCTCCGACAGCCCGCGCGGTGCTATTTTCGGCGCTTACGACCGGCACGGCGTTCGGCAGCCTGGCCTTGTCGCACCATCCCGGCACCGCAAGCATGGGGGTCCTGCTAATCGTCAGCCTTTTCGGCACCTTAGTCTGTACACTGATAATACTGCCGTCCCTGTTGCAAATATTTCACGGAGAGGCCGATGATGAAGACGTCGATTAAGGGACTTCTCGCCGTCTTCCTTCTAATAGCCGCCGGCAGTTGCTCGCACGGCTCCGCCCGCGAGCATGCCCGCATCACGCACCTGCAATCGATTGCGCTGCGTCCCGGCGTAAACAAGATCGAGATGCTGGTGCCCGACGGGCGTGCGGGCATGATCGTCACGGCAACGGAACCCACGGGCGCTACCCTGTACCTCGTCATGCTGCCCGATAATGCGGGAACCGGGTGGACAACCGTGACGACCGGCACTGGCGACGCGTCGTTGAAGGCGGATGGGGTAAACACGGCGGTACGGTTTGCAAAGGCCTGGCTGGATGGATCGCCAGAAACCTTGATGTTTACCGCCACGCGCACAGCAGGCGCCGCACCGGCAGGCCCGGCGACATACAATATCGTGACTTATAGGCTGGTCACGGGCCGTCCGGGCGCCACCCCGAGCGGTTTCGAGGAGGTCAGCAACCAACGATCCTCCATTATGTACTCCAGCGCCGATTCTGCCATAGCCGACGGCATCCCGGTTGTGCGATAAGATACTGGAGAATTTCTCCGGTTCTCGAGTTTCGCTTTCCATACAGGACATGACATGAAGTTTCGCCGGACCAGCGTTGTGACCGGATCGGATGGCGCTCCTATCGTCCTCACGCTTCCGGGATTTATCTATGAAAACGGAACAGTAGTCCTGCACGTCGACGCCCGTAAGTTTCGCGACTTGTGGCAGGAAAACGAAGCGGAACAGCCGAGTTTGAAACCAGATCGCGATGATGTTGCGTCCACTCGACTTCTGGATGCTGCGTTCAGGGACTCGCCAAAGCATCCGGTGGAAATGCCTCTCGTCAGCCTGGAAAGGCCCTCGGCGTCGGACGAACCAGGCAAGCTTAGGATAACGGTTTTCGATAAGGATACCGTGCGGGGCTTGATCGACCGCGATGTAAAGCAATTTCCCATCGCATTGTTGTCGTTCGGGGACGAGCTTGCCTTGCAAAAGCGTGTCGGCACCGGGAGTCCGATGCAGAAAGCCGATGACTGGATCGTTCGCCCCCATGAGGGTGGAAGTTATCTGCCGGTTGCGGATGTCACCCAAAGCTACTCGACCACGACCGTCGCGCGCCTTGTCGACGCGCATGTCCAGTCGTTCGAGTCGCACCAGGATGAAATGATACGGCTGGAGAAGGCGGCAGAGAAACTTCGCCCCGTCGATTGGGATATGGTAGCGAGCGAGGCAAAAGCCGTTGCCGAAAGCAGACAAAACCCGAACTTCGTCGAGGGGATACGCTGGAACAACCAAGATTCGGCCGAGTACAGGATCGCACTGGATCATATCAAGTCGGAACAATCGCGTGGCGCATACGCCGATGGATTCCCGATATGCCAGGATGCGGTGGATGTGCTGGTTGTCGCGGGTGTTCGCGACGTCACGCTAAGCGAGCCCGCGCAGTTCGAGACCACCGCTCGTGAGCTTCAGCCACAGGTGCGGGGCGCGATGGCTCAGTTCGCCGATCCCGCAGGTTCGCCGGAAGATCTGATCGACCGGTTCCGGACGGCTTCCGACAGGCTGGCGGCACGAAAACAATCATCCAACCTTGATCAGCTTGCCATCGAGCGCCTGGAGGGCGGGTTGAGCCGCATCGCCCATGGGGTGGCGGGAAGCCCCGATGCATCGCTTATGGCACGTGAAGTCCTGTCGCGCGATCTGCAAGCCGAGCTGGCGATGTTTACCGACCGCCCCCGTTCCAGGATCACAATAGCGCAAGGTCCCGCTGTCTCGAAGGCGCCCGCCGCGATCGTTTCGCCGGCGCCCGCGGTCACAGCCACGATCATGCAGGATCGGCCGGGGTCTCCTGGTTCCAGATTGGGCCGCATCCTGAAAGTCGCACGACACACCGTCACGGAAAAGGTCTTCACGGTACAGTCCCGGCTCGGTCTGAAGCGGCCCGGCAAAGAGCCAGGCAACAACCAGCCGGAGTGACTAGACGGTAGGGTACGGCGCTTTCAGCAA
Organism: uncultured Rhodospirillales bacterium; assembly: GCA_937873165.1. GTDB lineage: Bacteria > Pseudomonadota > Alphaproteobacteria > CALMVH01 > CALMVH01 > CALMVH01. The sequence continues at coordinate 11,548 of CALMVH010000345.1, read as the reverse complement.
GCGCCGTCCTTGCATGACCTGCCAGGCCAGCAGGGCCGGAGCAAAGATCAGCAGGTCACGCACGCGCCGGGCCAGCGCCATCGCCAGCGCCGTGTCGGCCGACAGGCCGAAGGCGCTGCCGAACAGCATGAACCCGGCTTCCTGGATGCCAAGCGCGCCTGGCACGATGAAACCGGCGCTGCTGACCGCCTGTGCCAGAGCCTCGATGGCGACGGCATCGGCCAGCGACACGGGATGGCCCAGCACGATCAGGATGATCCATATCTCGCCGGAACCGACGATCCAGCCCATCATCTGCCACAGGCCGCATTTCCAGATACGATCACGCAGCCGGTAGAGCAGTCGGATAGACCGGTCGAGTTGACGGGGATTGCCAACCCAGCTCGCTTGGCGGGGCCCCAACCGCAGGTGCAGCAGCCGCTACAGAAAAACGAAGAACCCGATTTTTTGAACTGCTAGCAGGGCAACCACGACCGGCACGGTGGCGGCGACCCCCAGCGCGACGCGGCCCACGATCACGAGATCGGGAGAGTTTATGGCCAGCAGGGCGAGCCCCAGCAAGGTGAAGGCGAATTGGGTGGCCATGGATACGGTCATATCCACCACGATACTGGCGACGGAAGACGCGGCCGGTATGCCAGTCTGCATCAGGGCGCGGCCTGATACAACTTCCCCGCCGATCCGCGCCACCGGCAAAAGTCCATTCACCGCCTCGCGCAGCCATACGACCAGTGTCATGCCGGCGACGCTCGGCCGGCCGTGCCGCGCCAGCAGTTCCTGCCAGGCTTTTGCATTCAACGCCATCGGCACCACGTGGAACAAGCTGGCTCCCACCAGGCCGAACCCGCCCGCAGCCAGGGTTCTGATCACGTCTGTCCATCCCTGGCTGACCACCAGCGCCACCGCGAGCGCGAACCCGATTAGTCCCAGCAGAGACGCCCAGCGTTTCATCGATCCGCCGTCAAGGCGCCATAGGTCGTGGTCTGGATACCCCGCCCCCTGATGGTTGCCCGGGCATGGGAACTGAGAAGTGCCTGCAGTTCGCCGGGATGGTCGTAGTCCGGCATGGTGCGGGCAAAAGCGGGATCCCTGATCGTGGCAGGGTGGAAATAGGTTTCCGTGACGCCATCCGGCAGCGTATCCAACGCGCTCACGAACGCGGTTTCATCGAAGTGCCCGGATTGCGACAGCCCCGCGACATAGTCGTTCGTGACCATTCCCGCCCGATTGGCTTGCCTCTTCAGAACAGCTGTCCACCATGCAAGCAGCCGTGCCGATAGGCCGGCTGCGTCGTAGGCGCGGGGTATCCGGACGGCGCGGCATCCGAACTCCCGCCCGATGCCCAAGGCCAGACGGGCCACGGTCGGGTGCAGGTGCATATGCTTGTGGGCGTTCAAGTGATCGAGTTCCAGGCCCGTTGCCGCGAAAGCTGCGAACTGGGCGCGGATTTCGTGTGAAAGATCAGCCCGTATAGTCGGATGGAAGAAGTATTTGAACCCCAAAGCAACCTGGTCGCTGGAAAACGCGCCCGCTTCATTCACCAGGCGAGGGATCTCGGCCGGGGACGAGACGGCCTTGCCCTCGACAAGCACTAGATGCAGGCCGACTTTCAGATCCGGTAGGCGGCGCGCGCGCGCGACCGCATCTTCCGCCGCGTCGCCGGCCACCATCAGGCTGGCGGTCGATAGCAGGCCGTCGCGGTGCGCGATTTCCACGGCTTCGTTCACGCTGTCGCTCAGCCCGAAATCGTCGGCCGAGACGATTATCTGCTTCACTTGCGAGGTCCGTGACTGCCGACAGCGATATGGTAAGCGGCTTCAGCGTCCGGCGTGAAGCAAACGAAATGGATGCGCGCTGGAAAAGGCGAGTCCTCGATGAAGGTAGCGCAGGTCTCGACGGCGATCATGGTGGCTTGGTTCAGGGGATATCCATAAACGCCGGTGCTGATGGCCGGGAACGCGATATCCTCGAACTGCATGGCCTTTGCGATGGTGAGCGACGCGAGGTAGCAGTTCGCCAGCGTCATCGACTCGTTGTATTGGCTTCCCCGCCAGATAGGTCCCACCGTGTGGATGATCCAGCGCGCGGGCAGGTTGAAGCCGGGTGACAGCTTGGCCTCGCCCGGCTTGCAGCCGTCGAGGGTCCGGCAGTAATCCAGAAGCTCCGGCCCCGCCGCGCGGTGAATAGCGCCATCCACTCCCCCTCCGCCCAGCAGGCTTTCATTGGCGGCGTTGACAATAGCATCGATCGCCAGGGTCGTGATGTCGCCGCGCAGGACTTGAAGGCGTGGTTCCAAAGGCATGTGTCAGTTGTTACAAAGATATGAATAAATATCGCGATTGCTGCGAACAAGACTTTACGTCAACAAAACCTTGAACAACTCCGTACAACATGAGGGGCATGCCAACGATCACAGTACGATATCCAGTTCTGATATACCGCGCGGATAGCCTATCCCGACGTTCTGAATGATTAGTACGGAAGTTGCGTGGAACTTATCCATGGGATGCTGACCTTACTGGTCAGACTCGCTTAGCGGATACTGCGAAACATCCACAGGCTCGTTCGATTTGGCCCTGCCAAAATCGTAATGCCCGCACCTCAATCCTACAATCAGGCGCACGGCCATGGCCGCGGCCTGGATGGCTTCCAACTCGACTTCCTTGCGGTCGCCACCGGTCCACCAAGCTTCAGCGGCAGCCTTGACCGTTTCTCCGGCTTCCTCGGCGAACACGGTCGCGGCTTCGGCAAGATTCGTCGGCCATCCCGGAAACTTGGCAAGCGCCCGGTGATACTCCGCAATGATTTCCTGGCAGATCGACTCTTCAGGGGACATGATCAAATGGTTCCGTGATCGTCATTCCCGCATAGGCGGGAACCCGGATTCTCTGATCAGGGCTCCCGTTTTCGCGGGCGTGACTGGTGTCGTTAAGCGGCCTTGCGTTCACGCAGGAACTGGAAGAACTCGACGCCTTCGCGCAGACGGCGTTTCATCATGTCCGGGCTGGTGATCATCTCGCCCACGATCGATGCGATCTTCGGCGCACGGAAGTAGAACTTCTTGTAGAAGTCCTCCACCGAGTCGAAGATTTCCGTATGCGACAGGTGCGGATAGTGCAGTGGCGCAATCTGCACGCCGTGCTCGTCGATCAGCTCCGCATTGCTCGCGTCCAGCCAATTGTTTTGCACAGCCTGATCGTACAGGAACGTGCCGGGATACGGCGCGGCCAGCGACACCTGGATGGTGTGCGGGTTGATTTCCTTGGCATACCGGATGGTTTCGCGGATCGTCTCAGTGGTCTCACCCGGCAGGCCCAGGATGAACGTGCCATGGATCTTGATACCGAGATCGTGGCAGTCCTTCGTGAACTTCTTGGCCGTTTCGATCAGCAGGCCCTTCTTGATGTTGTGAAGGATCTGCTGGTTGCCCGACTCATACCCGACCAGCAACAGGCGCAGGCCATTTTCCTTCAGCACCTTCAGGGTTTCGTAAGGCACGTTGGCCTTGGCGTTGCACGACCAGGTCACGCCCAGCTTGCCCAGCTCTTTCGCGATCAGCTCCGCACGAGGAAGATTGTCGGTGAAGGTATCGTCGTCGAAGAAAAACTCCTTGACCTGTGGAAAGTCCTTCATGGCCTGGCGGATTTCGGCGGCAACATGCTCCGGGCTGCGCACGCGGTAGCGATGGCCGCCGACCGTCTGGGGCCAGAGGCAGAACGTGCAACGCGACTTGCAGCCACGGCCCGTATAGATCGACAGGTACGGGTGCTTCAGATAGCCGATGAAGTAGTCTTCGATATGCAGGTCGCGCTTGTACACGTTCGACACGAACGGAAGCTGGTCCATGTCCTCGAGGATCGCGCGATCCTTGTTGTGCACGATCTCGCCCGCCGCGTTGCGGTACGAGATACCGTCGATGGTCGACCAGTCGCGGCCCTCGGCCACTTCCAGGCAGGTGAAGTCGAACTCATTGCGCGCAACGAAGTCCACGGCCGGACCGGCTTGTAGGCTTTCGGTTGGCTTGACGGCAACCTTTGCCCCGACGAAGCCGATCTTGACCGAAGGATTGATCTCCTTCATCAGCTGCGCCACCCGCGCGTCGGAGTTGAACGAAGGCGTGGAGGTGTGGATCACGATCAGCTCGTAGTCCTTCGCCATCGGCAAGACCTGTTCCATGGTCAGGCCGGCGGGCGGTGCGTCGACCAGCTTCGATCCCGGCACCAGAGCGGCAGGCTGCGCCAGCCATGTCGGGTACCAGAACGACTTGATCTCGCGTTTGGCCTGGTAGCGCGAACCCGCCCCGCCATCGAATCCGTCAAAAGAGGGGGGCTGCAGGAAAAGGGTCTTCATCATTCGCCGTCGATCTCCTTAAGCACGACACTGCCATTCGTCCCAACGACCAATGAATGGCCACGCCACTGGACGTGCTTGCCGAAATAGCTGGCAAGTACGATGCCGAACGACGTGATATCCCTCACGGGAGTAAGCCAAAATGGCAGATTAATCAATCCTAAACGGTGGTTGATCGCCATGGCAGCAATGATTCGGGCGGCGCAGACAACCGCCAGCAGTTCAAGCGGAATAGCGCCAAAGCCGGACACGGCAACCGCCATGAGGGCGAAGGAGACAGGATACTGGATCAGCCCGAGGATTGATCCGATGGGCGCCATCGCGCGAATGGTCCGGGCCCAGCGCATTTCGTGCGCCATCAGGGTTTCGACGTCGGGCTCGGCGACCGTGGTGGCGGGCAGGACCGATGCCAGGCGTACCGCCATGCCATGCGCCTTGACCTCGCGCCCCAGCACGAAGTCGTCGGCCAGTTGGTTGGATAGCGTGGCCCATCCGCCGATCCGTTC
>CALMVH010000345.1:0-6682 GCA_937873165.1 uncultured Rhodospirillales bacterium | reverse complement strand
GTCGCGCCGCAGCGCCATGGTCGCGCCGAAACAATCGCTGCGGCCGAACAGCCACATGCCAACCAGGGCCGATGGCATGAAGATGTGATTGATATTGGAAACCGCGAAGTCGGAAACAGCCGTCGTATAGACCGGCATGCCGGTGTATAGGCTGGTAACCAGCCCGACATTGGGATGGTCGAACTCGGCCACTACATGCGTCAGGTAATCCGGCTTGACATGCATGTCGCTGTCGCTGATCACGTATAGCTCGTGCCGCGCCACGCGTGACATATTGATTAGGTTTGATACTTTGCGATTACTGCCGTGCAGCGTGGCGTCGATTACCACATCGATTTCGGCGGCCGGCAGTTCGGCCTGCAGCCGCCGCACGACGTCCAGCGCTGGATCGTGCAGGTCGCGCACGCCGAACACGACTTGAAAAACAGGGTAATCCTGCCGGCAGAACGAACGCAACGCCTCGTATAGCAGCGGCTCGTCGCCATAAAGCGGCTTCAGCAGCGTGACCGGCGGCCGGTCGCCGTATGACTTGGCCCTGCGGTTTGCAAAGCGGTGCACAGCCGCGCATCCGACCGCGAGGTGCAGGATGCCGGCCATCGCGATCAGCGAAAGGAACAAGGCGGCACCCGTCACAGCGTTATGGCTTGGTCTGGGTTGCGGGGTCTGCGGAGGTCAAGTCGCTGGCCCGTTTATCCAACAGGGTGATCAGGGCATCGACGCCCTTGTCCTGCAGCACCGACTGGAACTCGGCGCGTTGCGTCGCCAACTGGCTGATCGTGCCCTGCAGGAAGATGTCGATCACGTTCCAGCCATGCGAATCGTCATGCAGGATATAGTCGAGTTCTACAGGCGGGGCGTCTTTTTGCACGATATGGGTCGGAACGCGAAGGGTATCGCGCAGTTCCGTCGGCGCCCCCGTGGTTTCGATCGACTCGCCATTGTACCCGTCGAAGCGGTTCGCATAGTTGCTGATCGTGAACTTGCGGAAGCTTGCAACCAGGGCCGCCTGCTTGTCAGGCGCCATGCCGTTCCAGGCGGTGCCGACCAGCAGCTTTGTCATGAATTCGAGATCGAACGCCTTGTCCACGGCGGGGGCCAGGCGATCGTAGCGGCCCTGGAATCCAAGTGACTTCGCGTCCTTCATGGTGGAAAGCAGCGATTGGTCGAAGGTGTCGACCGTGCTGCGCGCCGCCGTCATGTCGGCAGGCGTCGCGGCGTTCGCGGCAGCGGCAAACGCCAGCAGGAAGGTTGTCGCAAGTAGAAGACGGACCATGGGGCAGGGCTCTAGTCGAGTATTAGGCGCCAACGGGTTCTGGCGCAGAACGGCATCGTTACAATATCCGTTGATGAAAACCTAGCCTGCATTGCGCATTAGTTTTGACCTTTGGGACCGGGGCCCCTATATCTGGCCGACCAACATCAGGGTTTTCGCATGCAGGTCATTCTCGCGCAGCCGCGCGGCTTCTGTGCCGGAGTAGAACGCGCCATCGAGATCGTCGAGCGCGCGATCGAGAAGTACGGCCCGCCGATCTACGTGCGCCACGAGATCGTGCACAATCGGCACGTAGTCGATCGCCTGCGCGCCAAGGGTGCGGAGTTCGTGCAGGAGCTGGACGAGGTGCCCGCTGGCGGCGTGACGATTTTCAGCGCGCATGGCGTTGCGAAAAAGGTGGAGGAGTGGGCGGCGGAGCGCAGCCTGCCGGTGATCGACGCGACCTGCCCGCTGGTTTCGAAAGTTCACAAGGAAGGCCGCCGCTACGCCGAGCAGGGCCGCGAGATCGTGTTGATCGGCCATGACGGCCACCCGGAAGTCGAAGGCACCATGGGCCAGATTCCCGGCAAGGTATACCTGATCTCCGAGCCGGGGGACGTCGCGTCCCTGGAAGTCGCCGATCCGGAGATGCTGGCCTACATCACGCAAACAACGCTTTCTGTCGATGATACCAAGGTGGTGATCGACGCGTTGAAGGCACGGTTTCCCGCGATCGTCGGCCCCGACACGCGTGATATCTGCTATGCCACGCAGAACCGCCAGCAGGCAGTGCGCGACCTTGCGAAGGTCGTGGATCTGATCCTGGTGGTCGGGGCGCAGAACAGCTCCAACTCCCGCCGTTTGGCGGAGATCGGACAGGAACTCGGCAAGCCCAGCTATCTGATTGCCGACGCGAAGTCGCTGGACCCGGAATGGCTGAACGGAATCGGCACGATCGGCCTGACGGCAGGCGCCTCGGCGCCGGAAGATCTGGTACAGGACCTCATCGACCGGCTGCGCCAGCTGGCGGAGGTCGAAGTCTCGTTCCTGCCGGGCATCGAGGAAAACATCCGCTTCCGCCTGCCGCGCGAGTTGGCCGATTCGGTCGAACCCGTAGAAGAACTCGCTTAAAACCAACCCAGACCGGGAGTTACACCATGGGCATTCCGCTGCGCCAACAGATTCGTGTCGGCAGCTACATCATGAAGCAGCACCTGAAGGGCAATAAGCGGTATCCGCTGGTCCTGATGCTGGAGCCGCTGTACCGCTGCAACCTGGCTTGCGCCGGCTGCGGCAAGATCGATTACCCGGACGACATCCTGAACCAGCGCTTGTCGTTCGAGGATTGCGTGAAGTCGATCGACGAGTGCGGCGCCCCCGGCGTGGTGATTGCGGGCGGCGAGCCCCTGCTGCACAAGGAACTGCCGCAGATCGTCGAAGCGGCACTGGCGCGCAAGAAGCTGACCATCGTCTGCACCAACGCCCTGCTGTTGATGAAGAAGATCGACCAGTACAAGCCCAACCCCTACTTCAGCTGGTCGATCCACCTGGATGGCGATCAGGAGATGCACGACAAGTCGGTTTGCCAGGATGGCGTGTACGACAAGGCGTTCGAGGCGATCAAGCTTGCGAAGTCCAAGGGCTTCCGCACCCAGATCAACTGCACTCTGTTCAACGATGCCGATCCGGAACGCACGGCCAAGTTCTTCGACAAGATGACCGAAATCGGTTTGGATGGCATCACCGTATCGCCGGGCTATGCCTACGAGCGCGCGCCAAACCAGCAGCATTTCCTGAACCGCGACAAGACCAAGACGCTGTTCCGCAAGCTGCTGTCGTATAACAAGGGCGCCGAGAAGGGCAAAAAGTGGTCGTTTACGCAGTCCGACTTGTTTATGAGCTTCCTCGCCGGCAACGAGACCTACGCTTGTTCACCCTGGAGCATGCCGGCGCGTACCGTATTCGGCTGGCAGAAGCCCTGCTACCTGCTGGGCGAAGGCTATGTCCAGACGTTCAAGGAACTGATGGAAGATACCGCCTGGGATACTTACGGCGTCGGGAACTATGAGAAATGCGCCGATTGCATGGTGCATTGCGGCTTTGAGGGCACAGCTGTCATGGACTCGGTCAAGCACCCGCTGAAAGCGCTGACCGTCGCCATGAAGGGTCCGAAGGTCGAGGGCGCCATGGCGAAGGACATTCCGCTGGATCATGCCCGCCCGGCGCAGTTTGTGTTCAGCAAGCACGTCGAGGCCGCCATGGCCCGCATCAAGGCGGAAAAGGCCAACAAGGAAAACCTTCAGCCGGTCGACGCGGCCGAATAAAGACAGTTGTTGTTTGGAAGCGGCCTCGGTCCAGAGACCGTCGCCGCTTGGGCAACGCCTGCTCAACTCGTGCTTTGCAAATCAAGGCGTGAGTTGTTCAATCGAACTCAGGTTTTCGCTTGCTCCAGAAGTCCTTCGGCGAGGTACTTACGAGGATGCGCTGTAGCGTTTGCGCGTCGTGGATCTGCCGGAAATCATCCTGCGATGCTAGAATTCGCTGCGTATCCTGTATCGCGGCGGGATAGCCCATTTCGGCGGCTCGACAGATCAGGTTGGTACCAAGCCGCTCCCCATGGGGCAGGTGCCGATCGAGGAACAGCGTCACGCCTTCGTTGTAAACCTTTTCCGCGGCCAAGGATTGTTTGATACTGGAGATGCGAGGGGCGGCATACGCCGCATCTCCACGACCTGCCAGTCGATCTAGAAATAACAGCGCTCTCGTGGGGTTACGAGAGATATCCGTGCCGGCTGTATACATGTCGGCGGCAAAACGCAGGCTTTCGTTGGTTCGCCGGTGATTCGCGCGCGCGATCCAGATAAACGTCGCGGCGCTCGCACGCGGATCGCGTTGGCAGCCATCGTTGTTCATCGACATCACTGCCATCTGGAAGCGCGCTTCCAGCCTGCTTTTCATGTCGGCGTTCTGTGAGGACGCGGCCTTGCGATAATGCGCTACAGCCCGTTCCGAATTCTTGGAGTACAAGGTTCCCTTCCGGTATGCCTCGGCCAGCGCCAGTTCGGCTTTGTGATCGCCTTTTCGCGCAGCGGTCAACAACACCCGCCGCTCGGCGAATATCTTCCGCAGGCGGTTCTGCTTCCTGGTTGAGGGAGGCGGGTTCACGCGACAATCCTTTTCCAAGCCGGAACGCTTGCCTGCAAGGCGCCTAGGGCCGTTCGCGACAAGCGACCTGTGCGAATCAACGCCGGCACCTGGGCGGGATGGCGCAGGATAGATCGGGCCACGGCGAGTGGATCGACCGCGCCTTGGGCGTTCAAGCCCTGAATGGCTGCCGGCGGCAGAGCGTCCCCCGCCTCGTCGGCTACCGTTCTGAACACGGCGCAAGGAATACTGGCGTTTTGCGCGTGCTGCATGACCGAGGCAGTTTCCATATCAACCGCCAGTGCACCGGTTTCTGTATGGATGTCGCGCTTGTCCGAGACGCTGGCGACGAGCGTGTCGCTTGCGTAGTGGATACCGGTTTCCCCTGTCGGAAAGATTGTTTGTAAGTTTTCGATCATCGAATTGCGTAGCTCTAGACAGCGGCGGTTTGATGTCATGATAACGGACGGGATTAAAATATTTCCTGCGCATAGGGCAGGGGAAAGGGCGCCGGCGATGCCAAAACTGACCAGGAACGTAGCGCCCCGACGGATCAACGATGCCGCAGCGTCCGGGTTCCGCCAGCCAAGCGCAGTCAGGGGTGTGATTTGCGCCGCGATGCGCTGTTCGGCTTTGAAGCCGCAGACAAAACCAACCGGCACGGTGTTCCCGTCCTTAAAGGACGAGCCCCCGTTTAGGAAGTTTGGCGGCCTTGAATATCTGCTGCGGCGAACGCGGCGGACACAAGGTTTGTAACAGTTCGACCGCGTCTGCGCTGCCCCTGACAGCCGCTTGCGAGAGGCGGAAGATGGCATCCCGCTTGTCGTAGTACCGAGAAGTTGTCGACAGCTTGTATCCAGCCAGCGCGCACTGTGCTTTGGCGCAGCCTCCGTCCGCCGATTTGTCCAAGAAGTCCATGCCGCCGTCCACATCGCGTGGTGTACCCAGCCCTTCGATTTTCATCATGCCGGTAAAATATTGCGCTTCGGCGGTGACACCTGATTGTTTGGCTGCCAGCTCCGCGAACATCCGATAGGCGGGTTCGTTGCGGCCTTGCTCATGAGCGGCCTCCGCCAGGTATAGTTTTGACTCGGCCGATCCCTTTCGCGCGGCAAGTTTCAGGTAGTGTTCACCTTGCTTGCGGTCTTCGGGAATACCGCGTCCTTCAAAATTCATGACGCCCAGGCTGTAGAGGGCGGAAACGTTTCCGGCGTTGGCGGCTTGCTTGAACAGGCTGGCAGCCTTGTTTCCCGATCCTGCCTTCAGGTGCTCGCAGCCGAGGTCGAACTGAAACTTGGCGACAGCGGCCAAGTTGCTGGCGAGGAGCGTTGTCGAGGCAACTTTTTTATCCATGGACTACATGCCATACGCGACAGTGCGCGTATCGGTGGCCAACAGGTTCCGGTACCGGGCCATGGCCATCAGCGGGAAAAACAGGCGGTAACCATGGTAACGCAGGTAAAACACCTTGGCGAACCCGACCGCCGTATAAGGCTTCTCATCCCATTCGCCGTCGGACTTCTGCGCGCTCATCAGGTAGGCGATACCTTTTGCCGTCGCCGGGTCATCCACTTCGCCGACTGCCATCAGCGCCATCAGCGCCCATGCCGTTTGCGAGGCCGTACTGACCTTGTATTCGCCAGGCGGGGCATGATCGTAGCTCTCGTTATCCTCGCCCCAGCCGCCGTCGCTGCGCTGCCGGGCCAGCAGCCATGCGACCGCCTTGCGAACTTCCGGTGCGTCGTGCGGCACCCCGGCGGCGTTCAATGCGCACAGGACCGACCAGGTGCCATAGATATAATTCGTACCCCAGCGACCATACCACGAACCGTCCTCTTCCTGATCCGCCCGCAGGTAATCCACCGCGGCCTTCATGGCGGGCAGTTCGGTCGTGTGTCCGCGTTGCGCAAGGAAACTGAGGCAGCGCGCCGTCACGTCGGCCGTCGGAGGGTCCAGCAAGGCGCCATGATCGGCAAAAGGAATATGGTTCAGGTAATGATGGGCGTTGTCGGCGTCGAACGCCCCCCAGCCACCATCGCGGCTTTGCATGCCGATGATCCATTCCTCCGCGCGCGCAATCTGCGTTGCGTAGGTTTCCTTGTCCTCCCGGTCCAGCAGCATCGCGACCACCGCCGTGTCGTCGACATCGGGGTAATAGGCATTCTCATACTGGAAAGCCCAGCCGCCCGGTCGTACGCCAGGCCGTTGAGCCGCCCAGTCGCCGGCCACATCCGTGACCTGCTTGCCTGCCAGCCATTTCGCCGCCGAGGCCGTCGACTTTACGCC
>CALMVH010000344.1 GCA_937873165.1 uncultured Rhodospirillales bacterium | reverse complement strand
CCATCCGTGAAGGCGGCCGCACCGTCGGCGCCGGCGTCGTCGCGAAAATATTGAAATAACGGAAAACCACCTGGAATCTTAACGTCAGAAGGGCTCCAGGTTTATTTTCGGTTAATCAACGAATCGTCTGGATTGTCCAGGCGCTTAACAGTATAGAGGTCATCCCCGCGCAAGCCGGGATCAGTCGAGAAGCAAGAGACCCATGGAAGCCCAAGTTATTCGCATACGCCTGAAGGCGTTCGATCACCGCGTGCTCGATCAATCGAGCACCGAGATCGTCAATACCGCAAAGCGTACCGGCGCCCGGGTTCGTGGCCCGGTGCCGCTGCCGACGCGCTTCGAAAAGTTTACGGTTCTGCGCAGCCCTCATATCGACAAGAAGTCGCGTGAGCAGTTCGAAATCCGCACCCATCTTCGTTTGCTGGAAATCGTCGATTGGACGCCCCAGACCGTCGACGCACTCGGCAAGCTGGACCTTGCGGCCGGCGTCGATGTCGAGATCAAGCTGTAAGGGATAGCGAACAATGCGCACCGGATTGATCGCCCAGAAAGTGGGTATGACACGTATATTCAGCGCCGAAGGCCAGCATGTGCCCGTGACTGTTCTGAAGCTCGATGGCTGCCACGTCATCGCACAGCGTACGGCAGAAAAGCACGGTTACGTCGCCCTGCAGATTGGCGCGGGTAAAGCCAAGGTCAAGAATGTAACCAAGGCCGAGCGCGGGCATTTCGCGACCGCAAAGGTCGAGCCCTGCGTGCATGTTGCCGAGTTCCGGGTAAGCCCGGATGCCATGGTCGATGTGGGCGCAGAGTTAAGCGCCGCCCACTTCGTGCCGGGCCAAAAGGTCGATGTCACCGGAACCAGCATCGGCAAGGGTTTCCAGGGCGGCATGAAACGCTGGAACTTCGGCGGCTTGCGTGCGTCGCATGGCGTGTCTGTCTCGCACCGGAGCTTGGGCTCGACGGGTAACCGCCAGGATCCTGGCAAAACCTTCAAGAACAAGAAGATGGGTGGTCACCTCGGCGACGAGCGCGTGACGACGCAGAACCTGACGGTGGTATCGGTTGACGAATCCGAAGGCCTGATTTTCATCAAGGGCTCGGTGCCCGGCAGCGACAATGGCTGGGTGATGATCCGCGACGCGGTCAAGATCGTGCATACGCAATCCCTGCCCTTCCCCGCTGCCATCCGCACGGCTGCTGCTGCAAACACCGCCGAACTTGTCAACGAGCCTGGCGTGGATGAAGCGCCTGCTTCCGACGCAACGACCGGCGAAGAGGCCTGATCGACCATGAAAGTACAAGTTAAAAACCTGCAGAATGCCGCCATGGGCGATATCGAGCTGGACGATGCCATTTTTGGTGTCGACGTTCGCCCGGACCTGCTGGCCCGCGCGATCAACTGGCAGCTGGCAAAACGCCGCTCCGGCAATCACAAGACCAAAGGCATCAGCGATATCTCGGGCACGACGAAAAAGCCCTATAAGCAGAAGGGTACGGGCAACGCCCGCCAGGGTTCGTTGCGCTCGCCGCAGTTCCGCGGCGGCGCGCGCATCTTTGGAC
>CALMVH010000343.1:14715-15894 GCA_937873165.1 uncultured Rhodospirillales bacterium | reverse complement strand
GTGATTGGCTTCCTGCCGGGCTTGAAGGTCGGTCTGGCCTGGGCGGGCAGCGGCGGGCATCTGGCCGACACGATGCGGTCGATCTCCCTGCCGGAGCTGGCAGCCTTCGCCGAGGTACCAGGGGTCAGCTTCGTGTCCCTGCAGCAAGGGCCGCGCGAGCATGACGGGGGTTTGGCTCTGTTCCGCCCCGGGCTGCTTGCGGATTTTGCCGAGACCGCGGCCCTGATCGAGGTCCTGGATCTGGTGATCACCGTCGACACGGCCGTGGCGCACCTGGCGGGCGCGCTTGGCAAGCCCGTGTGGCTGATGCTATCCACGCCTGCCGAATGGCGCTGGGGTTTGTCGGGATCGATCACACCCTGGTACCCGACGATGCGGCTGTACCGGCAGGCGCAGCAGGGCAGGTGGGCGGGCCCGGTGAATGCTGTTCGCAATGATTTGAGAACCCTTGCCGAAGCGAGCGCGCGATGAGCCAGGAAGAGCGAGACCTGCGGGTAAACTACCATTTCCAACGCGCCAACGCCCTGCACGCCGTCAAGGACTACAACGGCGCGGTCGCGGAGTTGCAGGCGATCTTCAGGCTGAACGCCGATGCGCCCGACGCGCACTTCAACATGGGAAATGTCCTGCGCGACGCGGGCAACCTGCCGGTGGCGCTTGAAGCCTTCGAGAACGCCATCCGGTCGGCGGCGCAGCAAGGCCGCAGCTATGCGGATGCCGAACTGAACGCGGGCGACGTGCTGACCAAGCTGCGCCGGCTGGACGAGGCGCAGGGCGCTTTCCAGCGCGCCATCGACGCCTCGCCGCGACTTGCCGAAGCCTACATGGGCCTGGGCGTGCTGCACTACGAGAAACGCGATTACCCGGCGGCTTCCGATGCCTACGCCAGGGCGCTCGAGATCGATCCGAACCACCTGGGCGTTCTGAATAACCGGGCCTTGACCGAATACCGTTCCGGCCGTCCGCACGATGCGCTCCAGACTTATAACCGCATCCATGCGATGTCGCCCGACTTTCCCGAGCACCGGCTGCACCGGGCGTTGATGCTGCTGCTGCTGGGGGAATTTGCCGAAGGGTTCACCGAGTATGAGTGGCGATGGCAGACGCAACACTTCCGTGCGCGGCAGGGGCGCCGCGGGCGGCCCGACGCCGCGGCGGGTCTCGGCCGTGCCGCCCGCC
>CALMVH010000343.1:0-14705 GCA_937873165.1 uncultured Rhodospirillales bacterium | reverse complement strand
GTAGTCGGGGGGGCGTGGCCCCCCCAAACAGTCCCGCCGCGGCCCGGCCCCCCGCGCACGGCCCGAATGGAAGGGCGAGGATCTGGCGGGCAAGACCATCGTTGCCTATGGCGAGCAGGGGTTTGGCGATGCCTTCCAGTTTGCACGGTACCTGACGATGCTGGCGATGCGGCGCGCGCACGTCGTCGCCTTGGTGGAAAAACCGGTCCAGGACCTGATCGCAACGGTGCCAGGCGTACTGCAGACGTTTACGGCGGGGGGCGGTGTTCTTCCGCCGCACGACTACGTCGTTCCGATCCTGAGCCTGCCGCAGCGGTTCGGCACCCTGCCTCACACGGTGCCGGCGACTGTGCCCTACATTTATCCGCCGGACGACCGCGTGGCGTATTGGCGCGAGCGCCTCGCCGATCTGAAGGGGTTCCGGGTCGGGTTGAACTGGGCAGGGCGGCCGGAGCATCCGTTCGACGACGCACGCTCCGCCAGCCTCGCCGTGCTGGCGCCGCTGGCTGATCTGGAGGGGGTGTCGTTCGTATCCTTGCAACAGGGTGGCCGCGCCGACGAAACAGGCATGGATCTGTTCCGTCCCGGTCCTCTCGGCACGTTCACCGAAACCGCTGCGATCATCCAGAACCTGGATCTGGTGATCAGCGTCGATACCGCCGTCTGCCACCTGGCGGGCGCGCTTGGCCGCGAAACATGGACCATGCTGGCATACGTCCCGGAATGGCGTTGGGGCGTTTCGGGCGAGCACACCCCTTGGTATCCGACGATGCGGCTGTTTCGGCAGGACAATCTCGGTGACTGGCCGTGGGTAGTGGAACGCATGAAGTCGGCACTGGCCGAACGGCTTGCGGAACGGGGGTAATGGGTCCTGCCATTGCGTGCAAAAACCTTAACAAAGCGTCGAACCGTTACGGCAGAAGAGGTGTTTAACTTTTCCGTTGGGAAAGGACCACAATGTCACCGGCTCGGTATCGCGGCTGCCCGTTCGAGATTGTTCAATGCGCTTCGGGACGCTGGGAATGGACGTTCTACCAGGATGCCGGGCCTAATCCTGTAAAGGTTAGTTCCAGCGAGATGTCGGGTTCACGTGCGCATGCCGAACTATCGCTTTACCACGCAATCGACCGATGGCTGAGCAACAACAAGAGGCTGTCCTGATCGCCACACCCAGTCTGACGCCATGATACGGCCCCGAATATAGCGCCGCCGTCTTACAATTTACAAAGTTCCCATTATGTTAGCTGCGCTGTCGGTCGTGCCCCGATATGAACCGTATCAGGAAGGTTTCATGAGCGTCTACATCGCCCTGGTGCGTTCCACGGAAGCCGGGCGGTACGATACGTGGCTGCCTGACTTCCCCGATTGCAAGGCAACGGGCGAAACGATCGATAAAAGTCTGGAGGCAGCGAAGATCGCCCTGATCAGCCTTGTTGCCGATATTCAATCGGCGAGCGGACATCTTCCAGCTCCCCGGTCCATTTACGATCTGCGGCAGGCTTCCGCAGGGGAAATCGATTTCAGCGATTGCGTGCTGGCGTCCATCGACCTTGCGCCCCGGTCAGTGCGGCGGTAGTTGCCGCCTTGTGGCCGTTACGGGAAACTGACCTGTACGGTAACAGGCTCGCCGTCGCGAACGATGTCGATAGTGGCCCCGCCCGCAGGCGCATCCCCGACCGCCTGGGCCACGTCATACCGGTTGCGTAGCGGCTGGCCCGCGTAGGCTGTCAGAGTATCGCCCGACATCAACCCGGCCATCGCGCCAATCGATCCGGCGTCGACGCTTGCGACCACCGGTTCCGATCTCGACATATCGAAATTCACGCCGAGGTGCCGCCCGTGCTCCAGCGACGGCCCAATATCCCAGGGTGACCACGGGTGGAAGTCCGCCCGGGCGCAGGATGGCTCGTCAGGCACAATATCCGCCAGCTTGCCGTTTCGGAAGAAATAGCCGGTCGTCTGAAGGGCAACGTAGCCGCTGTAGACGTTCCTGGCATCGACCCGCAGGCAAACCCACCAGCCGGAGTCTAGGCGGAACCGGCCGCGTTCAGGATCGCCAAGCGCCGCGTCCTGCAAAGAACGCGGGTCGGTAAATGTCTTGCGTACAGTCTCAGCTATGATCGTGCGGTACGTCACAGGCAGCAGTCCCGCCTCCGTCGCTGATGGAGCGTTGGTGCATCCCGGCACAGCCAGAAGGAACAGGAACCAGAAACGCTTCAGCATGAAATCCTTTTTCAAACTCCCTAACGGAACTAGATGCGTCCTGTCATCCCCCCGACAGGCGCCGGCATTAATGGAACTCACCGCGCAGGCGGGCGCACTCGCGGCAAGCGCACGAGGAGTCCCGTTCGGGCGTCTGCTGCATCACGACAATACCGGACGCCTGCAAATGTACCAGGACGCGGAATACAGCGGTACTCAAGTCCGAGGGATCCAACGTCTCCTTCAGCGAGGCCTCAAGCCGGCCATTCGCCCGGTCATAGGTGAGAGCATGACCGATGACCTGAGCGGCATCCCAGTTATCGAGAGGGCGTAGATCGTCCATCTCAGCCCACCATTTGTTGAAGAAGTGTCAGATGCGGATCCGGAGCAGGCCCACGTAGCGGATCCACCTGGGCCGTGAGTTCCAGGATGGCATTCAGAAGCACCCTCGTCGAAAGTGCGTAGCTTGAATCGATCTGCGGTTTTCTGAATGGAGCAATGGGTGACATATGAATACCCTGTGGTGAACCGAAGTCCGGCATAGAACACAACAGGAACAATAACAAGAACAAAACGCAACTTCGGCACAATTCTGCGCGGTTCATCGCGTGCGGATCCGTTCACATCGGCAATGTCGGTGTTTCGGTGCATGACCGCTACGAAGACCCTAGGGAAACTGGTGCTGCCAGAGAGGATTGAACTCTCGACCTCACCCTTACCAAGGGTGTGCTGCGATTTGCTTACCCTTCTTTTGTGGTCAAGGATTTACGCCATCCCTCGGATAGGTTCTGCACGTCTTTTGCACCAGATGGCAAGCGGTCGACGGCCTCGATCAGCGGCGCCTGCGGGACGTGCGCGTAGAGCCTGCTCATGTCGTCCGAGGCGTGACCCATCAGCAGATCCTTGTCCTGGTCACGGGTGCCGACAGCGCCAAGCCAAGTCGCGAAGGTATGCCGGAGCGAGTGTGGCGTGAGATCGGTTACTTTCGCGTTACGGCACATGGTGGCCCAGGCTGTCTTGATTTGTCCGCCGGAAACCCGGCCCTTATCGACATAGGGCTGGCCCTTGTTCGTGCGGAACACCGGCCCCTTGCGCTCGAACGTGCCGCCCGCGCGCTTGTGCTTCAGCGGGATGGTGATGCTCTCGAGCGCGTCCACCGCGCGGGGATGCAGCGCGACGCCCCGGCTTTCGCCCTTGCGCTTCGTCTTCCGGAAGACGCACCAGCGGTGCTGGAGGTCGATGTCGCTCCAATCCAGCTCCAGCGCTTCGGTCAGTCGGGCGCCGGTGTAGGTCAGGAACACGACAAGCGGGCGCAGGTGCGGCGGCGCGGCCGCCTCCAGCGTCTCGATCTCGTCGAGGGTCGCATAGCGCCGCTTTTGGGCGTCGAGCACCTTCGGCCTGATCCATCTCCGCATCTCGCACATCTCCTGCCGGGCGGCATGGTTCCAGACGGCGATGAACGGTGTGTAGACGTTCCGGTTGCGGCTTTGGCCTTTGGCGTCCGGCATCAGCTTCTGCGCGGCGCGGTCGAGATCGGCCTGGCGGATCGTGTGCAGCTTGCGGCCCCAGAAGAATCCGATCACGCCCGACCACTTGCCGGTCTCGGGATCGTACTCGCCGATGTACCGGTCGAACTTGCCGGTCTCGATGTAGCTGAGCGCGGCCTGCTCGAACGTCGCTACGGCCTTGCGGCCGAAGACGGATTGTTCGAGAAGTTCCGCCTCGCGCTTGATCCTAATGGCTTCGGCGGCTTTTTCGTCAGTCGTGCCTGTAGTCTCGTAGACACGCTGTTCGCGGACGGCCCCGCGGAGATACCAGACGTCGTTTCGCTGGAACTTCTTGAGAGACACCGCAGACACTCCTTGATGGCGGCTATGTCGGATAATTCAAACCTGGGAGTCCTGCGCCCGAATGGTACCCGGAAAGACCGGTCAGGGAAGGCCTTCTCGACCTTGCGGACATTGTCCATAAAAGCGCGGCGGGATATGCCGCACATCTCCGCGCCCTGTTCAGCGGTGAGGGCGCCGGTCATCTTTCACCTATCGTTAACAGCTTCGTTTCGGTAACTCTCTCCAGCACCGTTTGACCGGACGGCAACATGATCTGACCGAGGAACGCACCCTCGAACGACAGCATCCCGATCCCGACGGCCGTCACCTGGCCTTTGATCCAGTCGCGCAGGATCGAGTAAACGGACGTCTGTGCTTGACGGAGAGCGGCTGCCTCGTAATCCGGCTTCGTCGAGCGCCTGCGGCTATGCCACGGATGCTGGCGCAGCCACGCACTCGCATACCCTTTCGCACTTGCCCGCACGGTCACGTCCCGCCCGCGCCACCTGAATTGAGCAATCAATTCACCTTTTGCGAAATCCTCCATGACTCCGAAACTCTCCGCGCCGAAACTGCGAAGGATTGACCCCATCTCGGCAACCGCATTGCTGCCGCTGGTCGCGTTTTCGTATGGTAGGGTCATACCATCTTGCTCCCGCCATCAGCCGGCTTCGCGTTGATCGCCTTCACGATCTCGCCGATGGCATGGTCAATACTTGCGATGTCCTCAGGCGTCATGCCCTCCAAGCTGTTGCTCTCGCGCCAGCCCGCCAGTGTCTTCTCGCCGCCCTTGGCCGCTTCGTTCATCTCGGCGTAGGCGCCCCGCACGAAATCCTTGTAATCGACGTATTCGAGCACCTGACCGTCGTGACCGGTGAGCGTGAAGGAAGCCTCTGGCTCACTCGTTCCATCTTCTACGATGGTCGTCTCGCCCGCAGCCTTCTCGTCGCTGTCGGCAACCTCTCTGACCTCGAAGTCGGGTTCGACCCTGAACTGGTCCGCAGTCGGGCGAGGCGGGGTGATATCCTTCGCGTTCTCGGGGCCACGCGCGGCGTTTACGTCCTCGACCTCCTCGATGGTCTGCATCCCCAGCATGACCTCGGGCGCATAAAGTCGGATCAGCAGAGTCGCCGAGCGATACCGCAGCATCAGTTCCGGCATCGACATGTACTTCTGGTTCTTCGTCCAGCCCTCGGCCTTCGCCATCTTCATGCTGGCCGCGATCGCAACCTGCTCGCCGCTGCTGGCGAGCACGGCCTTTGCCGTCACCGCCAGCCCGTCGCCCTCACCGGCAACGTCCCATGTGATACCGCCCTTGAATGCCCCGCTCGTCCGGGCACGGGCGATCATGTATTGCGCCGACCACCCGGCCTTACCGCTGACAATGTAGATGTTCTGCATCACGGTCAGCGGATCTTCGCCCATCCGGTTCGCGATGTGCAGCGCGATGAAGCAGTCCGCGACTTTCCCGCGCAGGTGCTGCGGCACGAGCTGGCTGTTGGCGAACAGGTTGGCGACACGCTGCCCCTGCGCAAAGGCTTCCCCGTTGAAGAGCATGTTGGCTCCCAGCATGGCTGGCTGGGCACTGCGCGTATCGACCTTGCTGATCTCGTTCATCTTACTTTCCTCTCACGATGCTGCGGACGGTTTCGGTAAATTTCATGCCGGGCTTGCTGGGTGTCGCGCCCTTCGGCAGGCCTGCAAGGTACGCCTTGACCTTGCGTTCGTCGTAGGACAGGAACTCGCGCGGCACCTGATCGATGTCGACGACTTCCGACCACCAGAAAGTCGTCATGCTCGACATTGCGCCGCCGGATGTCTGGGTGCGGATCGGCTCGACTGGGAGGGTTGCCTGAGCCGCCAGTTCGCCGGCCCTTTGAACATCCTCGGCCGTTTGCGCGGCTGCGGCAGCTTTCCGGGCTTCCTCTGACGCCCGGGTCTGCGCTGCGCGCGCATCGGCGAGCTTCTTGGCCTGATAGCCGCCCATCAGGCCGCGTACATGTGCCTCAGCCTGTTCGAGCGGCTGCACGGCGGCGCGGAAGAAGGTCTGGACAGTCTTGGCCGCGTCATCGTGCGGCTTTTTGGCTGTGACGCGCATCGCTTCGAAACGGCCGGCCAGCGCCTTGGCCTTAGCGATGAAGTTCGTCGCCGTTTCAAGCTGGTCATCGTCGGCCAGCGCAGTGCGGGACAGCCATATGCCGATCGGGTGAGAGAACTTTCCGTCACGCTCGGTCAGCAGTTCGGAGGCCATGTCATTCAGCCTCTCCGGCAGCGTCTGTTCCGGCGGGAAGTTTCCGCCGATGCGGTGACGTGCGCCGTTCTCTTCCAGCGCTTGTTCGAGCAGGTTTGTCATACAATTCTCACTTCGCTTTGCGTAACGGGCCGTTCGGGATTTGCGGCTGGAGACTGCGGGTCGTACTCGCGATCCCACGCTGCTGCGGCGGTCATGAACTGGAAGTCGACGACGGAGATGCGACGCCACGGCCAGCCTCGCGGGCTGAATGGATCTGTCGGCTGACCGTCGATCTCGGCGAAGAACCGCACGTCGTCACAGATCGCGCCCAGCTCGTCGCGTTCGGCTTCGTACCAGAGCCGCGCCGGTACCCATGGGCCACCCGCGATCAAGCGCGTCTTGAAAAAGCCCGGCGTCGCTTGGATCGGATCGGCAGGCACAGCCTGTTCGAGGTAAACGGTCATTTTGTACCTGCCTGCACACGGCCTTGTTTCAGCCAACGTCGGCACTCGGCATCGCACCAGGTGTTCACCGCAGAGCGTCGCGTACCCGTTCCGGAATGCCCCTTTACGTGGCGGTATTCGATCTCGACGTTCGACTGCCGAAGGTGCTTTCGCATTTCGGTTCGAACGTGCTTCACGCGTGCCGACGCTGAGGGGCTGCGATAGCCAGTGCCAAGCAACGCTGAAATGGCAGACGTGCAATCGGTTTGCGCGATGATCTTCGTGCCGGGTTCCGGCTTCATCGCTCGAAGAACTACGTACACGCCATTCACGAGCGCACGCAGCTCTGCGATGTCAGAACCCTCAAGCTTGCCACGCAGCAGGCCCGACTTACGAACTGTAGGCTGACCGGCTGTCTTGGCCCAGACTGCGTAGCTGGCGACTTTGGTGTCTGGGCAGTATCCCGCGTCGGTGAAGAGGGTGATCAGCGCGCTCACGGCGCCACCCCACAGGCCACAGCCAGCAAGCAAAGCACGGCGGGGATACCGACCAGCGCGCAGAAAGCGCCGGCGATCTCGCCGAGGAACAAGGCGACGGCGGTCATGATCCGCACCTTCCGCAGGGCTGTGTCGCAAGCACCCGCGCATCGTCAGCGACCGTGCGCAGCCTGATGATCGTGTCGCGCAGTTCGCGGTTGTCCTGCTCCACTTCGGCGATGCGATCTCGTAGCGCGGCCACCTGACGAGGGCCGAAACCATCTCGCAGTTGCGGGCTGCACCGTTCGCGGTACGGAGCGTCGTGGACGAGCATCATGACTCGCCTCGCGCTTTGGCGAGAGCCTGATCCGCATCGATCAGCGCGTCGTCCATGCTAACGCCAGCGGTATCGTCGCCACCGCGAACACAGCGGATCAGTTCCGCCAGTGCCTCAAACAGATCAGGCGCGGCGGAGATCAGATCGCAGTTGCCTTCGATCGCTGTTTCACTCAGGCCCTGAGTGGACAGCTGCGCCACGCGAGTGTTCCGCCCTGCGAAAATCGTGCAATACTTCGAGGCAGGCGGAATGTTTCTGTGCCACGGCCCGGGCGTGAACCGCGGCTTGCCCTGCCCTGCCACGGCATCGAGACCGGCCTGCATCGGCAGGCTGTTGTTGTCGTTGGTGCTCACGCCGCACCTGCCGTCTGGTCGATGTCAAAGCCAGGATCGAACTGCGCATGCGCTCGGTCGTAACGGCGCTCCTCCAACTCGTCGGCAATGCGCTCGGCCCGCTTGACCAGCCGGTCGATGCGGTAGTCTGCGATCCGCTCCATGTCGCGCAGGCTATTCTTGCAGGGCGCGAACACCGGACGCATCGCTTCCGGCATTTCCGCCACGTGCGCGTCGATCACGGCAGTGACGGCGGCAAGGAGCGAGGCCTTCGTGGCGGTCAGCGCATCGACGCGGGCCGATGTCTCGATCATGCGACCGCGCAGGGCGTCGGTGGAAAGTGTGGGAAAGGCCATCACGCGACCTCCTCGAACTTCAGGCAAGCGCAGGCCGCGTCGAAATCCTCGTCGGTTTCGGCGAACGCGATGTCGTTGAACTGGATGACGGCCTGATGGCTGGTCAGGTGCGCGTTCGCGCCATCAGCCACCCGCGTGATGTCGGCGATGATGCCGTAGAAGCTGAAAACTTGCCCGGTTGTTTCGAACCGGTAGGCCGCCGTGGCGCGGTTCAGGACCGGCTGAGGCTGGTGGTGTGTAGCGTCGTAGGGCATGTCCATCTCCGTGAGGTGATGGAGCAACGTAACAAACTGTTATGAAGTCGTCAATAACATAATGTTATGTTACAACCAGATTGTTACGGCATGGTAGACAGGTGACCTTGACACCTCCCGCAAACTCGATTTCGGTCTCGCCATGCTTATCCTTCGAAACATAGCTCTCGCAGCGCTCCTCACCTTCCTTGCCGCGCCCACCAGTGCCGAGACAATCGGCGACATGGATGTCTGCTTCACACCAGGACCTGACGACTGTGCGATGGTCGCGGTGGAGCAGATCAACGCGGCCGAGCGCACGATCGACATGCAGGCGTACAATTTCACCGAGCCGCACATCGCGAAAGCGCTGGTGGCCGCATCCCTCCGCGGCGTGCACGTCCGGCTGATCAGCGACAAGACTGGACCGAAGGAGCGCGGCAGCAAAGCCATGGTGTTGGCGCAGGCCGGCATCCCGGTGTGGATCGATTACGAACCTCACATCGCGCACAACAAGGTGATGGTGATCGACCGGTCGACGGTGCTAACCGGCTCGTTCAACTGGTCAACGGCTGCCGACAAGCACAATGCGGAGAACCTGCTGACGATCCATGATCCGCGCGTGGCGGAGGCCTACGACAGGAACTTCCGGGATCGGCTGGAGGAGAGCGAGACCCTGGCAGAGTATGAGGAATATGCGGCGGAGCGGAAACGCTAAACGCGGCGCCCATCACGAACCAGGTACTGACCCTTCTTCGCAAGCTGCACGTTGATCTCTTTCACCGATTTCAAGATGCGGACTGTCTTCCACATGCGAGCCACGGGCGTGGTCAGGCCGATGGGTTTCAGGAGTGTCTCGGCATATCGCGCTTTGTACCAGTAGGTGATGAACACACGAGCGGCTGAAGTCAGGGACTGCCTGTTCCGACGGCGACCGTCGATCAGGTTGACCAGCGTACCTAGCTGGACGCCCTCGCGCTTGGCGATGAACGTCAGGCTTTCCCAGTGTTCTGGTTCCAGCCGCATGCTTGTCCGACGCCCTTGGCAGGTGACGTTCCGATTAACCAGATGGGAGTCGATGGAGATAGAGATGATGAGCTCTGTTTCATATAGTGCGTGTGAATCCTGGACCATGTACATGGTGCGACCGCCTGCAATCGCTGTTTTGATGCGCTGCATACGGATGTATGACGATGGCGAGAAAACGCTCGTTTCGAGCTAAAAACGATGGTTTGTGAGCGGCAAAGGCACCCAAAGAGGGGCCTGAGAGGGTGCGCGAAGTAGGTGGAGTTTGGGGATATCTAGGCCGCGCGAAAGCGATAACCTGTTGCAGGGCTCGCTTTTTTCTTGATAGCTTCTGTAGAACATACGGAGGCTGCATGGTATCTGACGACGGAACACCCGCGTACTTTATGGCAGAAGTTCAGGCGTTCAGCAGGCTGGGCATAGCCAAGCCATCATCCCGCGTGATGAAATATCTCTTCGCGTCGTCCAGCGATCTCGATGCCAAAATGGAAAAGTTCGGGGCTCGCCTTCGTACGCTGGCAAAGCAAGCTTCGAAGACTGCTGGAGATATCCCGACAAGCCACCAAGAGCTGGTCATGCCGGGCGCGCTTGTTTTCACTTCACCTAGCAAGGCCATCGTTATCGTCCACAATACTGAGAGCCACGGTGCGGCTTTGTTGAACCTCGGGCGACCGCAGTACCAACATCAGGTTCAGCCGGGGTAAGGTCGCGTTGTAGGAGAAAGGATCAGCGATGTTAAACAGTGAAAAGCTATGTGAATTCCAGACCGTGACGGCAGGCCTGATGGAGTCGGGTTACGCAGGGCCAGGTGCTCGGGTGTTGGGCTATCTTTTCGGGTCGCGGGAAGAGGAGAGAAGCCGGATCGATCGCTTCACCGACCGAATTCAAACGATCTTGCTTGAAGACCTTGACCGCATGCCCGCCGACAAGTCGACGCTCTCTAGAATTCCAAACGCGTCTATATGGGCGAACCAGGATACGCCCTCGGTTATCGTGATCGTGAACAATGAAGAGGCGCGCGGGATTGCGTTGACGCATATCGGCCGGCCGGCTTACCAAACGGTGGTGCCGATGCCGGGTAGGTAAACCGTTCCACCAGCAAACCCGCCATGCTGCGAGGCGACGG
This sequence comes from uncultured Rhodospirillales bacterium, assembly GCA_937873165.1. GTDB lineage: Bacteria > Pseudomonadota > Alphaproteobacteria > CALMVH01 > CALMVH01 > CALMVH01. The sequence goes on along the minus strand of CALMVH010000343.1, from coordinate 4,112 downwards.
CGGCTGGATGCGAGGGAGAGCCTGGACGAGTTCGAGGAGTACCAGGCGGAGCGGAGGCGGTAAATAAACGTTACTGCAATGAGCTTCTCTTAGTTACGCCGGGAGTACGCTGCGATAGCCAAATGCCCGAACGAAGCCGGCAACTCCTTATCGCGAACCTTTTTAGTGATGTAAGCGTCAAATTTGCCATCTCCCACGTAATTTTCTCTCATCCACCGCCGAAATTCGGCAAGAGCGACATCGGGGTAACACCATGGATGCTGCGGGTTTGAACGTGCTTGAGGAAAATAAGCAGGGTAATTATGAGCCCACTTAATCCGTTTTCCAAAAGTCGAGCATAGGTTCATATCTTCCCAGTGCTTTCCCCAATGGATACCAACACTTCCATCCGGTATGAACGTACTATCAATATTGAGACCTGACTGCCCGAGCGTCACTATCATTTCCGCTATTTCTTTAAAGACACTAAAGTAACCTAGGGGTACAGAACCGTATGTAAGGGAAATACGATCATGATACTGACGCCAGTTCTCTGGAACCGGGCTTCGAGAATCATATCCGACATTCTTATAAATGAAGTCATGTAAAGCATGGCCAGCTAAGAGCCTGAAGTTATTTCGTGCTTGCTCTCGAAGGGTTGGGGCATCAAATGCATAGTACTCAAGAACCGCAAGGCACACAGAGTCTGGGTAAGCAGACGAAAATCCATTCTCATTTTGAATTTGTATACAAGGCTGTGTAAAAGAAAATCCCCTACCCCGAAGGATTTCCTTTACTTTAGTTGGAACGGGTGGTCCTGGATCCCTGCTCCAGTCAGCACTCATTTCGCTGATGCGCGAACTGTCAACGCCACAAAGGCGCGCAAGCCCTCGCCCTGTCAAGAATGGCGTACCGTCGGACAACACCCCCATTCCAATGCCGTCAATTTCTATTTCGCGCTGGATCTTTAAATCCAGCTTGCCCTGTAAAGCAGTGCGCGGGTTCGGCGCCTTGTTAGGTACTAAAACATTGTTTTTGCTTGAATAACCGGTGCGCGGATTTATACTTTCATCCATACTGATCCCCATCATGTGGAAACCGTTGACGCACCTAACTGTGACCGGTAAGGTCACGAGATCGAGCGATACGCAACGGCTTCATCCGTTAAGTTCGACGAAAAGCCCTGGCCACGAACCAGGGTTTTTTGCTTTTCGCCTCGCCTGTTCAGGATACAGTTATGATTGTAAAAGTCTACGAATCTTCGGTGTTGACTCCCTTATGTTAGCCATATAGAAGTCAGAACATTAGAAGAACATTGGTGGTTATACAGCGAACGCGGCCTACATCTTGTGTCTCAACGCTCCGTCGATATGCGCTGCGTCACCTTCACCCATCATTCGCCGCCAGCGCCTGGTTCAGGTAAGCCGCCATAGCCTTCGGACTCGCTGAGGCGATCTCCAGCTCGTACTGCACTTGATCTTCACTGAGACCCGACGCTCGAGCGATCTCCTGCACCCGCTCCCGAATGCGCTGCATCAGCTCCGGCGGCGCAGGCTCAGCATCGAGTTCGGTGGTGGTGAAGGTCACGTTGGATGGCCCTCCGGCTGCTCCTCAGCGGATGCATCGTCTGTCTTCGTCTTCGATCGGGCACCAGGTTCGATCGATCGCGTTCCGGTCGGGTCGGTGGGCTTGGGATGCAAGTTCGGCTTGTCGACGGCGGGCTTGTCTTCGGAAGGTTTGTTCGAAGCCATTAGAGTTCTCCTGAAATTTAAGTAACGGGCTCAAACGCTGTGGATAGTTTGCGGTTCCTGGTTGTCAGTGCTCCACCGGTGCGATCTGCTGCTCGATCGACAGCATCAGCTGGTTCAGCAGCTTGTGGGCGTGCGCCTCAACCTGATCGCTGATACCCTCCTGCTCCATGCTGAGCGTGGCCCGGTCGAGCAGGTCCTTGACCTCAGCCCAGGTGAGCAAGCCCTTTTGTACGAGCAGATTGGTAGTGGCCATCTGCAGAGTCAGGGCGGCGAGGATATGCCCGCGCTGCTCGTCGTCAGGCTCATTCATCGGGTTCACCATGGCCCAACTTCCTGATCGTCACTTGTCGCCTGTGCAGGAGCCCGCCGTACCGGCGCCATCCTCCACCAGCGCCAAGCCTGATACAGGCACGCCGCAGCAATCATCGTGCCGCTGGCGTACAGCGCCCAGTCCGGCAGGTCGAAGTTGCCGGCGGCCATTTGGGCGTCCTGGGCGTCGTAGTTCATTTGTCAAAACGTCGTGAGGTTCTTGCTGTCTTCATCGTACAGTTGTTTCAGCGCTGCGCACTGGTCAGGCTGAGCAGTGTGCTCCAATAGACATTGGCGATAGGATGTTTCGTCGTCCTTTAGACGCTCCTCATTCTCGATACGCTCTGCAAGGCAACCGTTTAACCCTAGGCTGCTGAACAGGAGAAAGGCGAGAGTAGATCGGCGCACTGTTCTTTCCTTCATCACATTTTCCTTTGCATCCAAACGACGCGGCCGAGGATATAGGCCTCGCTCCCGTCTAGTTCGCCGCTTTCGCTGAAGGTGTGCTCGGTTGGTCGGAACCGAGGATTTTCAGAGATGAGGCGCACCATCGGCATCGAGGCGCCAGTCACACGCTCTACGAACTTGCAGACGTAGCCAGACCCGTCCCAAACGACAAATACGCCTGGGGGGCTGGGCGTCTTGTTTCCGATATCGACCATCACGAAGTCATCATTTTGCAGGAACGGTTCCATCGACGGACCGTAAACCTTGATGATCCAAAGATCGTCGTGCTGGGCGTGCACACCGCTTAGGTCGTCAGGTGGTAGGTATCGAAACCCTTCTGGCTTTTCCGAAACGATGCCGCCGGGTCCACCCATGCCAGCGCGAATGCTCGCGATTGGAACCCGGATGTATTCCTGCGGCACGTTGATTTCGGGAGGTTCGTCGGACTCCGCCGCAATGCTTCGCTGATCCTCGGACACACCCAGGATCCAGTCCGGCGAGGTCCGTAATTGCTCGCAGATGCGGACCAGTAGGTCGTAGTCGGGTTCGCGCTGGCTGTTGAGGTAATACCGTAGGCGCGGTTGTTCGATGTCTAGGCGGCGCGCCAGATCGGCCGTCCCTAGCTCAAGTTCCTGCATACGCTCCTTAAGCCGTTCTCCAAAATCCATATGGGGATTTGGCATAACAAAACGTTGTATCGATAGAGCACGTTTTGTTATTGCTATGCCGCACCGTTCTGGTGTACTCATAACAGAATGTTAGAGTTTCCTGCGATCATCAAGCTTGGCGGACGCAACGAAGCCCATCGGAAGCTAACCGATGTCGGCTTCGTGAACACCGTCAATGCCATGAGCATGTGGCGCGTCAGGGGCAGCATCCCCGGTGACGCAACGCGACTTCTGATGCAGGTAGGCGAAGCCGAGGGACTTCAGTTTCGTTCCGACGATTTCGAGCTTCAGGAACAGCCAGAACTAGGAGCCGCCTAATGCTCGTCTCCGTCACCAGGAACGGCGCGGAGGGGTGCTGCAACACCCGCATCCGCAATACGAACCGTTCCGTTTCATCCACCTTCGACAATGGGCCTCTCTCCGTCGGGCAAGCATCCCGGCGCTCCACAACACACCATGGAGCGCCCCGCGATGTCTCGACCGAATACCTGCAGAACTTTGACCCACAAACCGGTGAAAACTCCGGTGACTGACCTTTCCACCCACTACGTGACCGAAGCCTTCGGCGACACGCTGCGCCGGAAGTACGGCGAGCTGCGCGGGGCTGCCAAGCGCCTGGCCCGGGTCGCTGGCAGCAACGAGGACGCGGCCCGCAACTGGCTGGAGGCGCGCAACACGCCGAACCTCGCCACGACTATCCGCCTGATGCGCGAGGACGACGACATCTTCGATCTCGTCTGCCGCCTGGCCGACCGTGACCCCGGCACGCCCGCCATCAACGACGCGCAACGCGCCGCCCTTCTCAGCCTACTGGAGAGACGATGACGGTCATTATCGAGTTCGGCGGCTGGGTCAGCCCGCATCTTGAGGAAACGCTGTTCGGCTGGATTCTGCACATGGGCTGGGTCAGCGTCGGCGTGTTCGACGGCCGCCTGTCGTGCAAGCTGTTCGCCTGGCG
>CALMVH010000342.1 GCA_937873165.1 uncultured Rhodospirillales bacterium | reverse complement strand
GTCAGGACCTGTGCGCGGTACAGAAACACAATCCGGTGCCAGGTCGCCAGGTCGTTGTAGATCGACAGCGGCATGGAGGCTTCGCCGTTGCCCAGCCTGACCCGGCCGCCCAGCCCGAACACCGGCATGACCTGCCCGAAGCTCAGGCGGTAATCCAGGTCGGTGCCGCCGACATGAACCCCGGCATTGGCCAGGATATCGCCGCCGCGATCCGGGTTACCGCCGCGTTCAGGACCCACGCGGATCAGGCTGAAATCCGACGTGCCGCCGCCAATGTCGCACACCAGCACCAACTCTTCCGCCGTCAGGGTTGCCTCGTAGCTCAAGGCCGCCGCGACCGGCTCGTACTGGAAGGCGATGTCGGTGAAACCGGCGCGAGTCGCGGCCCGTTCAAGCTGGTCCTGCGCCTTCCAGTCGGCATCGTCGTCGCCGTCGACAAAGCGAACCGGGCGGCCCAGCGTCACGCGGGAAACAGCCTGTCCCGTGGCGGTCTCGGCAGTTGACTTCAGGTGACGCAGGAAGCCTGCGATAATGTCGCCGAACGCCATGCGGCGCGCGCCGACCAGCGTCGTTTCCTCGATCAGGCTGGTGCCGAGAATGCTTTTCAGCGCGCGCAAAAGCCGTCCGTCGTGCCCATCGACATAAGCGCCGATCGCGTCCCGCCCGAACCGCGTCAGCTCGTCCTCCAGATCGTAGAAGACGGCGCTGGGCAGGGTGGCATGGCCATCCTCCAGTTCCAACAGGCGGCATGCCTCGCCGCTTCCAAGCCCTACCGTGGAGTTGGACGTGCCGAAATCTATGCCGCAACAGGATGTCATCGCGTTCCTTGTTCGTCATTTCCGCCAAAGCGGGAATCCAGGATTGTCCTCCCGGCTTCCGGCGTAGGTATCAATCCAGACGCCCGCTTGCGCGCAAGTGAGGGTTAGTGCTGTGGATCTTGTCCCAGGACCGGCGCGCAGGAGATTGTACGGATCTCGCCATCGACCAGCAGGAAGAACTCGGTCTGGCTGCCCCCCTCTATGGAAGCGAAGCCTTCCTGGTCGAGGCCCAGAAAGACCGTGCGCAACACGCGCCCGAACACGCCGTGGCTGACCGCGATGGTCGGGCCGGTAAGGGAGTCGAGCCATGACTGCGCACGGGCCTCGACCTCCGCGTACGGTTCGCCATCGGGAATGCGGAAATGCGCGCGCTGCTTGTCGGCGGACGCGCCGGGCCAGCGCGCGTCGATCTCCGGCCAGCGCAGGCCTTCCCACGATCCCATGGAGATTTCAATCAGCCGGTCATCGATGGTCGGGACCAGCCCGCAAATCGTGCCAACAATGCGCGCCGTTTCCTCGGCGCGCGATTGCGGGCTGCACTGGAAGCGCCAGTGCACGCCGGGCGTCAGTTCCCCTGCCAGCCTGTGCCCCATGGCATGCGCCTGTTCCAGGCCCTTGTCGGTCAGGTCGGAACCCTTGCGGCCCTGGCGGCGGTCCTCGCGATTCCAGTCGGTCTCGCCGTGGCGCAGAAGATAGATCGGGGGCAGGTTCATCGCGGGTCCGTTTCACAGGGTTGGATACATTCAATAAACGCAACCGTGCCCTGTTCCAGCCGGAACAGCCCATCCTGCGTGGAGCGTGCCACGGCAGGCAGATCGCGTTCGGGTATACCGGCATATAGGGCGCGGATCACACGCCCGGTGATGCCGTGGCTTACGGCCACGGTCGGGCTGGTCAGTTCTTGCATCCACGCCTTGGCGCGCGCGGCGACATCGTCGTACGTCTCGCCGCCGGGGCCATGGAAGTTCCGGTCGGGCAATCCAATGGCGTAAGGGAACTGCCTATCGATTTCGGCCCAGGTCTTGCCTTCCCATGCGCCCAGGTCGATCTCGCGCAGGCGCGGCTCCTGGACGGGCGAAAGCCGGCACCGCTGAGCGATGATGGCTGCGGTTGCCAGCGCGCGCGGCTGCGGGCTGGTAACCATTTGGCATGTCTTGCCCTCGATCAAGGCTGCCAGGGTTTCCGCCATGCGCGCCGCTTGCTCGCGGCCGATGTCGGTCAGGGGTGAATCCAGCCGCCCCTGCATCCGGCCTTCCTCGTTCCAGACCGTGCGGCCGTGGCGCAGCAGGTAGATGGGATGCGGTGTCAGCATCAGTCAAGCTGCAGTGTCAATGCCTTCAGATAGGCGGTTTCAGGCAGGAACGGGTGAACCGGGTGATCCGGGGCGGCGCCGGAGTAGCGCAGGATACGCCCCGAGCGTTTGGCATCGGCCAGGCCGCGGAGAACAGCGGCGGAGAAATCGCCACCACTGGCATTGTAGCTGCACGACGCGGTGAAGAAGAACCCGCCGGGCTTCACCAGCGCCGCCGCCAGCCGCGCCAGCTTGGCATAGGCCTTCAGCCCCTGGTTCATGTCCTTGCGCGACTTGATAAACGCGGGCGGGTCGGTGATCACCACATCGAAACGCTCGCCCCTCTTGGCAAGATCCTCCAGCACGGTGAAGGCGTCGCCCCGCCGTGTGGAAACTCTATCCGCGACGCCGCTGGCTTTGGCCGCGCGGGCGACAAGCGCCAGAGCCGGCTCGGAGCGGTCGACGGCCAGCACCGAGGCCGCGCCCGCGACGGCGCAGGGCAGGGCGAAGCCTCCGGCGTATGTATAAACATCCAGCACGCTCTGGGCCGGCCGGACCAGCCCCGCCATGAAGGCGCGGTTCTGCCGCTGGTCGTAGAACCAGCCGGTCTTTTGCCCGCCCAGCAGTTCGATGGGAAACTGCGCGCCGTTCTCGTGCAGGATCACCGGACCGTCCAGCGCACCGCGGGCAAGATAGCTGGTTTCCGGCAGGCCTTCCATCTCGCGCGCCGAGCTGTCGTTGCGCGCGACGATCGCGCGGGGCTGCAACACGGTTTCCAGCGCATCCAGCAACGGCTCCAGCAGCCGGTCGCTGCCGGCGGCGTTCGCCTGCACCACGCAGACGTCGCCGAAGCGGTCGACAACCGTCGCGGGCAGCCCGTCCGCCTCGGCATGGATCAGGCGGTAGAAGGGCTGGTCGAACAAGGTTTCGCGCAGGGCCAACGACGCCCGCAGCTTGCCTTCGATGAAGGCGCGGTCGATGGATTGCTCGGGATCGCGCGTCAGGATGCGGCCCGCGATCAGGGTCTTGGCGTTATACGAGGCGATGCCGATCTTGCGGCCGTCCGCGAACTGCACCGCCACCAGGCTGCCGGGCTCCAGCGCCTGAAGCGCGGCATCCCCCGCCACCTCGTTGGAATAAATCCAGGGGTGGCCCGAGACGACGCGCGCCTCGCGGCCGGGGGCCAGTTTCAAAATGGGAAGATCGGTCATCCTTCAGTTGTCACTCCCGCGCAGGCGGGAGTCCAGACTAATTAATCCTGGACTCCCGCCTTCGCGGGAATGACGAATAAATTACTGCTTCGAAGACATGACCATGACCATGAACTTGCCTTCCAGGAGCGGCATCTGCTCCACCTTGGCGACCAGTTCCATTTCCTCGCGTACGCGCTTCAGCACGTCGGCGCCCAGATTTTGGTGCACCATCTCGCGGCCGCGGAAGCGCAGGGTGAACTTGACCTTGTCGCCTTCTTCGAAGAAGCCCTTTGCCTGCCGCATCTTCACGTCGAAATCGTGGTCGTCGATGTTTGGGCGAAGCTTGACCTCCTTCACCTCGATGATCTTCTGCTTCTTGCGCGCTTCGTTGCGCTTCTTCTGCTGCTCGTACTTGAACTTGCCGTAGTCCAGCAGCTTGCACACGGGCGGCACGGCGTTGGGAGAAATCTCGACCAGGTCCAGGCCTGCTTCTTCCGCCTGCATGATGGCGGCCCTTGTCGGCAATACCCCGATCATCTCTCCATCGGCATCGACAAGCCGCACGTTGGGCACGTTGATATCGTAGTTGATGCGGGGGCCATCCCGGCTGCTGTCGCGGTGGGAAGGGGCGTCGTTATACGGACGAGCTATGGAGGACTCCTGGTGTCTTTGAATGCGTTTGGCGGATTTACTACCACGGTTCATTTGACACAAGTTTAAAAAACACCGCGGCTCTTGTCTCGAAACCCGAAAGATGACTAATGATTCGCCTTCAACGGAGATGTTCAAGATGCTGAAGCTGTACGGCAGCATGGCCTCGCCCTACGTCGCGCGCTGCGCCATGGCCTTGCGGGAGAAGAACCTGCCTTACGAGCTGGCGCATCCGCCGGGCGGCACGCAATCGCCCGAGTTCCTGAAGATCAGCCCGTTCGGCCGGGTTCCGGCGCTGGAGGATGGCGCCCTGGCCGTGCCGGAGTCCGAAGTGATCTGCGAGTACATCGAGGATCGCTTTCCCGAAACGCCCCTGTTGCCGCGCGACCCTGGCGGGCGCGTGCGGTCACGCATCGTTTCGCGCGTCGTCGACCTTTACCTGCTGCCCAGCGCCTTCGCCCTGTCGCGCCAATCGGACGCCGCCCAGCGCGATGACCACCTGGTTTCGGCCAAGCTGGTTGAGTTTTCCCATGCGCTGGATGCACTGGAACACACCATGGATGCCGCGCCTTATGCCATTGGCGACGCCATGACGCTTGCGGATTGCGCCCTGGTGCCGGCCGTGTTCCACGTCAGGCGCATTATGCCGCAGTTCGTGCCGGACCCGTTCAGCGAGCGCGAGCGCCTGGCGCGCTACGAGGGTTTCGTGACGGGAAACCAAACGCTGGCAGCCTTGTTGAACGAGATGCAGTCCGCGTGGAACGAAGTGGTGCGCCATCGCGCCGCCGCCGGAACCGCCTGAAACAGGAAGCAGCCATGACCACGAATCTGATCGGAACCTTTGCCCTGGGCGGCGAACTGGAAGTCAACCGCCTTGGCTTCGGCGCCATGCGCATCACCGGCGACGGTATTTGGGGGCCGCCGAAGGACAAGGCAAACGCGATCAAGCTTCTGAAGCATGTCGTGGAAAGCGGCGTGAACTTCATCGACACTGCGGACTCATACGGTCCGAACGTCAGCGAGGAGCTGATCGCGGAAGCGCTGCACCCCTATCCCGCAGGCCTGGTGATCGCGACCAAGGGCGGGCTGACGCGCGGCGGCCCGACCCAATGGGCTCCCGATTGCCGCCCCGAACGTATCCGTGAGTGCTGCGAGAGCAGCCTAAGGCGCTTGAAGCTTGACCGCATCGACCTGTACCAGTTGCACCGCATCGATGCACGAGTGCCCTTCGAGGACCAGATGGGCGTGCTGAAGGACCTGCAGGACGAGGGCAAGATCTGGCACATCGGCCTGTCGGAGATCGGCGTCGACGAGTTGGCGCGCGCGCAGAAGCAGGTTCGCATCGTGTCGGTGCAGAACAAGTATAACCTCGCGGACAGGGCGGCGGAAAAACTCCTGGATGTCTGCGGCCAGCAGCAGATCGCGTTCCTGCCCTGGGCGCCGCTGGGGTCGGGCAACCTTGCCAAGCCCGGCGGCAGGCTGGACAACATCGCCAAGGAGCACAAGGCCGAGGCCGGCCAGATCGCGCTGGCCTGGCTGTTGCAACGCTCACCCGTCATGCTGCCGATTCCGGGCACATCCTCCATCGCGCATTTCGACGACAACATGGGCGCGCTGGAACTGGATCTGGACGAGGAGGATTACAAGGCGCTGGCGGCGGCTTGAGATGATAGATCGGTTACCGCTTCTTGCCCCGACTCTAGACCGGGTGCGCGGATATTTTGCTCTACCATTTCCATCGTTGGAAAAGACGTTGAGAGTTGGCTTTGAAGCGATGCGAGGACAGAACGTTTTCGCGACAGATTCAATCCTACTTCGAAAGCCTGGAGTTGCCAGACGAGCGTTTCCTTCAGCGGATTATTACGATCGCTGGGGTTCAGGTTCTGGCTGGAATAAGCTTTACGGCGGTGATATCCGGCGCCCCTTCGTCGACGTACTGTGCTGGACAACATTTCCCTTGCTGCCGGACCTGATAAATGCCGTCAAAGATGAATGGGACGAGTTCAAGCCGTTACAACTGCGGCTTCTGGCCGGCATTGGCGATCTGCCCAGTCTTATCCTTGATCAGACCATTCATGCGGGATACTTGGG
>CALMVH010000341.1 GCA_937873165.1 uncultured Rhodospirillales bacterium | reverse complement strand
GGGCACCGCGATGCCGTAGGCGTTCAGCAGTGTCCGCGAAACCCGCGTATCCTCGCAGGCGATTACGTCGGCCCGCCGCAGCACCCGCAGCGCGCGCAAGGTGATGTCCTCGAGATTGCCGATGGGTGTGGCGACGAGATACAAGCCGGGTGCCAGCGCCACGGCATCTGCCTGTTTACCCCGCGCGTCCGACGCCGTATCGTCGGCGCTATTCAGGCTGGCCACGGGACAAGACATGCGCGTTTCTTCATTTCAAGACACAATAGCCCCGGTTGGATCGCGAACTCCAGCCCGATCGATCATGCTGGTGGCATGCCTGGGACTGGCCGCCTGCGCGGGGCAAGCACCGCCGCCTGCTCCAACCATCGCACCCGTGGCGCATGCCAAACCCATTGCCGCGCCTGTGATCCCGGCCATCGTGGCAACGCCCGCGCAGAGCGCGCCCGCTCACGTCAAGGTCGCCCTGCTTCTGCCGCTTACCGGCGCACAAGGCACGCTTGGGCAATCCATGCTGGATGCCGCGAATTTGGCGGTATTCGATCTTGCCGATAAATCATTCGAACTACTGCCGGAGGATACCGGCGATACGCCGGAGGGTGCCACCAGGGCCGCTCAACAGGCGGTTGCCGCAGGTGCGAAACTGATCCTGGGACCGCTGTTCGCATCCTCTACCGCAACTGTCAAAACGGTTGCCAAGGGCGCTGGCCTGAATGTCGTCAGCTTCACCACCGACGCCGCGCAGGCGGGCGACAACGTCTATGTCATGGGGTTTTTGCCCGGTGGTCAGGTCAGGCGGGTGATGGAATATGCCACGAGCCACGGCATCGCGGATGTTGCCGCGCTGGCACCCGAAAGCGCCTATGGTTCAGCCGCACTGGATGCGTTCCGCCAGTCCGATCCCGCGCCGCAGCCGGTTGTCGTACGCTACCCCGCCAACGCGACCGATTTCTCCATTCTCTTGCAAACGCTGGGTTCTGATCAAGGATTGGCCGGCGTGCTGGTTCCGGAGGGCGGCGATCGGCTGAAGCAGGCCGCACGGGCCCTGCAAGCCCTGCCGCAGCACCCGAAACTGCTGGGTACCGGCTTGTGGGACGATCCGTCCCTGGGTCAGGAACCGGCGCTGGCGGGCGGGCTGTACGCAGGTGTCGCCCCCACTGCCCGCGCGGATTTCGAACGGAAGTTCGACAGTACCTATCATGCAAAGCCGCAGCGCCTCGATACGCTGGCATACGATGCCACCGCCTTGGCGGTCGTGCTGGCGAAACAGGCTAAACCCGGTTCGCCGCCCTATGACCACGCGGCCTTGACCAAGGAAACCGGCTTCAGCGGCACGGACGGCATCTTCCGCTTCCGCGACGACGGCCTGAACGAACGCGGCCTCGCCGTGCTGCAGATAGGAGCATCGGGCCCGACGGTTGTCGACTCGGCCCCGAAGGTATTCGCAGCGGTAAACCCTGGGATGTGATACGAACACCGGCCATGGACCTGATCGAAGCCGACCGCGCCCGCGTTGTTCTCTCCATTACCCCGGAGGAAGTGCGCGACCTGTGCCACATTGTGATGACAGCCAATCTGACGTTCGACGAATTGGACAACGTGCCCTACGACCCGACGCGCGAAGGTGTTTCCGATTTGGCGGCGTTCCTTGAGGAAGCCGCCGAAACGCAATCGGATCGCCTGGAGTTGACGCGAACGCGAATGACGGAACTGACGGCTACGCTGTATACAATGGATATCTCGTTCTACGCGCCCGACGGCAACCCGTTTGAATTGACCCAGGCTTTGATTTCCGACTACGCGCGCCGTACCCAGATGGTACAGAGAGCCGACCACGAAACTCTCACGCGGAGCGCCGGGTGACTGCAACCAGCGACCAGCCTCTAGACTTTTGGAAAGTCGCGCAGCCCATCGGACATGGCCACGCCTTCAAGCATGTCAGCCGGGGCGAGTTCCCGGATCGCGGGCTGGGCTTGCCTGTGGCCATCGATGGAAAGCCAGCCTTCTCGGCTCATATCTACGACGTTATGACTGATACGCGAACGCGGGTTTTCCGGGGCGTGAAGGGGAAAGTCTACTTCTACAATTTCCCGACGAATACAGCGGTTGCCTAC
>CALMVH010000340.1:3277-3728 GCA_937873165.1 uncultured Rhodospirillales bacterium | reverse complement strand
CCGATGGTGCCTATGTCCGTTACAGAAATCCTGCCGAAACCGGAAGATACCGGGTTTGCCCAAAGCGGTTACGCACAGCAGAAGACCCTGCGCGGCTCGATCGGCTGTACAGGCGTGGGCGTTCACAGCGGACTTCCGGTCAGCCTAAAGCTTTTTCCAGCCCCTGAAGACAACGGCATTGTTTTCCGTCGTATCGACCTGTCTCCCTCTGTCGATATCAAGGCTGTCTGGCATCGCGTGACGGATACAAAGCTGTGCACGGTCATAACATCTGAGGATGGCACCGCCAGCGTCGGCACCGTTGAGCATTTGATGGCGGCCCTGGCCGGCTGCCAGATCGACAATGTGATCATCGAGATCGACGGTCCGGAAGTGCCGATCATGGATGGCAGCGCCGAGCCGTTCGTGTTCCTGATCGCTTGTGCCGGTGCCGTACGCCAGAATGCGATTC
>CALMVH010000340.1:667-3267 GCA_937873165.1 uncultured Rhodospirillales bacterium | reverse complement strand
ATCAAGATCCTGAAGCCGGTTTCCGTGGAGGAAGGCGACAAGCGCGCCTCGTTTGCGCCGGCATCGCAGTTTTCCCTGGACCTCGAAATCGATTTCGCCGCTTCGCCGGTCGGTCGCCAGACGCGCCGCACCGTGTTCGACGAGGACAGCTTCCGGACCGAGCTTTCGACGGCACGGACATTCGGTTTCCTGCACGAAGTCGAGTTGCTGAAGAAGTATGGCCTGGCCCGCGGCGGATCGCTTGACAATGCCATCGTCATCGACGGGCAGAAGATCCTGAACAAGGGCGGCCTGCGCTTCAAGGATGAGTTTGTGCGGCACAAGCTGCTTGATGCGGTGGGGGACCTGTACATGGCGGGCCGTCCGATCATCGGGCAGTTCAGCGGCTCGCGCTCGGGCCACGCCATGAACAACCAGTTGTTGCGGGCGCTTTTCGCCGAAGAATCGGCTTGGATCGAAGTCGGCATGCCGACCCCCCAGGCAGCCACGGGGATCAGCGGCAGCGTCTTCAAGCCCCGCCAGATCGCCGCCAGCGCTATCGTTTGACTGTCCCGCCGTATTGAGAGACATGTCATGATGAAGCCAGTGCTGGTTGCCGCCTTGCTGTGTCTCGCTGCGTCCTCGGCCTACGCGGAAGGTCCGCAGGAGCAAGCATTGGACCACTCGCTGTCTCAGCCGGACGCGGATCAGGGACAATCCCCGGCGCCGCAAACTAGGGTCTCTCCTTCGGGCGGCGGAGACGATCCGTCCCAAGTGGTCAGCCGCCCCACGCAAACAGAACCTGCCCACGAGGGTCCGGAAGAAAAAGCACTGGACCGGTCGCTACAGGAAACCGATCAGCCTCAGAAATGAAGCATCAGGGGTCAGGTCCTGACGCTTGGTCGCTGTTCCGCTTTCAAAGATTAATTCTGCGCAACAATCCGACCTGGGTGCAGGTTACACCTGCCCCGCGACCGGTCCTTCCGCATGCACCACTTCGCGTACGCCCGCCGTGGCGAATCGCGGATCGGGGCCTAGCTGGGACACCCGATACAGCTTTTCATCGGCAAAGGCGCTGATGAAAATTGGATCGCGCTCCTCGCCGAACTGGGTCTTGACGTCGTCACGGTATAAGGCACGGCCGGCGGTCAGACGCGCCAGCGATGCGGTTTCCGCCCGCACGATCACCTCGGCATAAACGGGATGATCCTCCCACCGCGTGTCGCTGGGGCGGGCGGATGGAACGATGCGCCAGAGATACATGAACGGCTCCTGTGAAACGAGTCAGGCAACAAGAGCCGAGTCGTTAGCCGTTCCGGCGCGAAAATGCCAGAAAACTCAGCACGTCCCAGTGAAAATAGACGCCCGCCGATCAAACTCGCTGCGATCGATCAGTCGGCTTTCCAGCAGAATGGTCAAGGCGCGCAGTGCCCGCACATGATCCTCAACATCCTGATTTAACTGGGAAGTGGCAGAAACGTCGTCTGACCCGGCTTCGAGTGAGTGGGATAGTCGATTCATTTTTAGCCTTATTTTATCGTTACCCGTCTCATGCATACGATGTTGCGCGGTGACAGCAAAGCTCTTTTGAGCTACAACTGGTGTCGATGAAGCGACTGGCTCTTTGTGTGGTGCCGCGCAGCCGGAACTGGATTTCCGGATGAGGGCGCTGCTCTCCCATCGTTCTTCCGATCTGCACCCTCGTTTGCTTGCTTTGACCCGCCGTCCGGCATCCCGCCCGACGTTTCGCGGCCTTTTGCCTTGCCCTGCATCCTGTGGAGACATTGCATGACCAAGCGTACCCGTCCGACCGCACCCTCCCCCGCTGCTCATAAAGGAACGGTGCACAAGCTGTTCCCCGGCACATGGGATCCCACGACTTCGGCAGGAGAACCCGCGCGCGACCAGAGCTACATCCGCAAGGTGAAGCCGCGCTCGCCCAACCAGGAACGCCTGATGGAGGCGATTGCCCGCCATAGCCTGATTGTGGCCAGCGGTCCTGCCGGTACGGGCAAGACGTACCTCGCGATCAGCGCCGCGGTGGAGGCGATGGAGTCAGGCAAGGTAGAGCGCATCATCCTGTCGCGCCCGGCGATTGGAGCGGGCGAAAGCCTCGGTTTCCTGCCCGGAGACCTGATGGAAAAGATGGCGCCTTACCTCAGGCCGCTCTACGACTGCCTGGGCGACCGGCTGGGCGGCAAGCGGCTGAAACAGGCAATGGCCGATGGCGACATCGAGATCGCGCCCGTGGGCTTCATGCGCGGGCGTACGCTGAATAATGCCTTTGTGGTGATCGACGAGGCGCAGAACTGCACCTACGCGCAGCTGAAGATGCTGCTGACACGCCTCGGATGGCATTCCACCATGGTGATTACCGGCGATCCGGAGCAGACGGACCTGCTGCCCGGCATGTCGGGACTGGCCGAGGTCACGCGGCGCTTGTCGGCCCTGCCCGACATCGGCATCGTGCACCTGGAGGAACGCGACATCGTGCGTCATCCCATGGTCGGCGCCATGCTGACCGTGCTGTAAGCGGCCCGGCAGCCGTGTTTACAGGGTGCCGGGATTATTCCAATGACCCGCGATCGGCGCTTGAGAGTTCACGCCGGGCTGGCTATGGT
>CALMVH010000340.1:0-657 GCA_937873165.1 uncultured Rhodospirillales bacterium | reverse complement strand
CGCTTGAGCAAGCGTGGCGCGGCCGCTAAGGTCGCGGCTGCGGGAGGGGTGGCCGAGTGGTTGAAGGCGCTCGCCTGGAAAGTGAGTATAGGGTCAAAAGCCTTATCGGGGGTTCGAATCCCCCCCCCTCCGCCACCGTTTTTCCGTTTAGTTACAATGACTTAGATCGCTGCGACTATGGCGCAGTTCCCTGCAGTATTCGGGGACTCCTCACTAGAGACGTTGCACAAACAGGGCTTTTGCCGCCGATGCGGGACCGACATCTCGAATGTAATAAACGGCGGTAGAGTTTTGTTTCCGCAACACATCCTGAACGCCAGCAGACCCGAGTTCGCTTGTTGGCGATGATCCAGTCAGGCTTGGCTGTGCCGTGACAATACGGCCGATTGGTCGGTCCAGGAGTGCGGGACGGTGATATCGTTCGCCACTGCCTGGGCAGTCAACCATTCGGGCTGACGTCCTTCGACGATGGCTTTGACAATCGTCGGACTGAGAAACGCCAGGCGCACCATCCGGAGCGGCATTGTCACGTTAAACTGATGCGCACGAGCATCGTCGCTCGTTTCGATCTTTCATCTCGCGGCAGTTGCGGCGGTCCACATATCCATGGCGTTGGTTCGGAACTGCTTCATGGTGGGACGGGAGAGCAGGTGGCGC
>CALMVH010000339.1 GCA_937873165.1 uncultured Rhodospirillales bacterium | reverse complement strand
TTCCTGCATCGCCTTACGAACTTCGGTCTCGTAATGGGACTTCAGCCGGGCTGTATAGGGACCGGCAGGCACCATCTGGACCGGAGCCTTCGTTTGCGCGGTGGTCTCCGCCGCTTCGGCAGGCTTGGCCGCCTTTGACTTGGAGGAGGCAGTTTGCTTGGTGGGCTTCGGCGCCGCCGGATCCTTGTTTGTATCTTTTGCCATGGCCGGCGTCCTTACTTGTCGATCGCTTCGCCAGACTTCTTGGCAACACGGATTTTGGTCCCGTCGCCGGAAGTCTGGTAGCCGATGCGCGTCGGCTTGGAGGTCTTGGGGTCGATATGAGCGACGTTCGAGACGTGGATGGACTGCGAGATCGTCTCGATACCGCCGGCGCTCATCGGAGTAGCCCGGCGATGTTTCTTCGCCTGATTGACGCCTTCCACGACTAGGCGTGACTCGGCCGGCAGCACTTTCAGGACTTGCCCCATTTTACCGCGGTCGGATCCAGAGATCACGATAACCGTGTCACCCTTCTTGATTTTCATCTTCATCTTTGTCTTTACCTGTACCGCAGTCATCACAGCACCTCCGGAGCCAGCGAGATGATGCGCATGAACTCTTCATCACGCAATTCGCGGGTAACAGGTCCAAAAATACGGGTGCCGATCGGCTCGCGCTGCTTGTTGATCAAGACCACCGCGTTGCGATCGAAACGGATCACGCTGCCGTCGGCACGGCGCAACGGCGCACGCGTACGGACGATGACAGCCTGCTGAACCTCGCCCTTCTTGACGCGTCCCCGAGGGATGGCTTCCTTGACCGACACGACGATCACATCGCCGATCTGGGCATAGCGCCGGTGCGAACCGCCTAGCACCTTAATGCACATCACCTGCCGGGCGCCGCTGTTGTCAGCGACGTCGAGAGTAGTTTGCATCTGTATCATTTAACTATCCTTTTTCTTCGGCGCAGCCTTAGCCTTCTTGGGGGCTTCGCCTGCCTTGCTCGTCTCCGCAGACTCGTTAGTCTTCTGGGGTTTCGCACCCGAGGGTTTCTCCACAGCCGGTTTCACGGCAGCAGCCTTGGCCTTGATGCTTTTCTTGGTCTCGGGCTTGTTTAGCTGAGTTTCGGCTCGAATCGCAAGGGCTTTCACCACAGGCTTATCATCACGCACAGCCGTTGGCGCCGATGAAACAACTTTCCAGCGCTTGCTCTTCGATATCGGCGGACATTCCTCGATCGCAACGAAGTCGCCCGTACGAAAGGCGTTCGCCTCATCGTGTGCTGCGTACTTCTTGGAACGGCGTATAAACTTCTTGTACAAGGGATCCATGATGCGACGTTCCACAAGAACAGTAACTGTCTTGTGGGTCTTGTCGCTTACGACCCTTCCTTCCATGACGCGGCGGGGCATTACTTCCTCTTGCCTTTCGGGCTCTTGACTTCCGCATTCTTCGCGGTGGCGGGAGCGGTCTTGCCCTCGCCCATGATCGTGTTGATGCGCGCAATGTCGCGCCGCACCAGGCGGACACGCCCGGCAGACTCCGTCTGACCCTGCGCTTTTTGGAAGCGCAGGTTGAACTGCTCTTTCTTCAGCTGCAACAGCTGGTCCTTCATCTCGTCGGCGCTTTTGGCACGAATATCGGCGGCTTTCATGATCAGGCTCCCTCGCCCTGGCGTGCGACGACCTTCACATTGATCGGCAGCTTCGCGGCAGCGAGCGCAAAGGCCTCGTGCGCGATGGTGTCGGACACGCCGTCGATTTCAAAGATAATACGGCCCGGATGAACGCGCGCCACCCAGAACTCAGGCGAGCCCTTGCCCGAACCCATGCGGGTTTCAGCGGCCTTCACTGAAACGGGAACGTCCGGGAAGATGCGGATCCACAGCCGTCCCTGGCGCTTCATGTGGCGCGTGATCGCACGGCGTGCGGCCTCGATCTGGCGGGCAGTTATGCGTTCGGGCTGCAAAGCGTTGAGGCCGAACTGACCGAAATTCAACGTCGTGCCGCTGGTCGAAAGGCCATGGATACGGCCCTTGTGTGCTTTGCGGTATTTAGTTCGTTTTGGACTAAGCATGCTGACTACTCTCTATCGCGGTTATCGCGGTCACGATTGTCGCGCCGTGGACGGTCGCGGTCCCTGTCGCCGCGATGCTCGCGATCACCCATGCCGCCGCCGGGCTGTTCGGCCTGCCGTTTATCCTGCGCCATGGGATCGTGGGCGAGGACTTCACCACGGAAGACCCAGACCTTCACGCCGCAGGTGCCATATGTGGTCTTGGCTGTTGCCCAGCCGTAATCGATGTCGGCACGCAGCATGTGCAGCGGCACGCGGCCTTCGCGGTACCATTCCATGCGGGCGATGTCCGTACCGCCGAGACGGCCGGAGCAATTAATCCGAATCCCTTGGGCGCCGAGGCGCGTCGCCGTTTGTTGCGCACGCTTCATGGCGCGGCGGAATGCGACACGTCGTTCCAGCTGGCTCGCAATGTTTTCCGCAATCAGCTTTGCGTCGATTTCGGGCTTGCGGACCTCGACAATGTTCAAGCTGACTTCGCCACCGGCCTGTTTCGACAGGTCCTGGCGCAGTTTCTCGATGTCCGCGCCCTTTTTCCCGATGATGATGCCGGGGCGCGCACTATAAATCGTGATCCGGCTCTTGCTGGCGGCTCGCTCGATGACGATCTTGCTCAGCCCGGCCTGGCTCAGGCGTTTATTTAGGTAAGCGCGAAGGCTCAGATCCTTGTGCAAGAGCGAGGCGTAGCCACGGTTGACATACCACCGGCTGTCCCATGTGCGATTGATGCCGAGGCGCAAGCCGATCGGATTGACTTTCTGACCCATGTTTATTTCTCCGCCGTCTGCTCGCGCTCGCGCACGATCACTGTCAAATTGCTGTACGGCTTTTCGATGCTGGAGGAACGGCCGCGTCCCCGGGCGTGAAAACGTTTCATTACGAACGCGCGGCCCACGGTCGCTTCGGACACGTACAAGCGATCAACATCCAGCTGATGGTTGTTTTCCGCATTCGCGATAGCCGATTGCAGAACCTTGCGAACTTCGACGGCAATCCGCCGTTCGCAAAAAGCGAGGTCGGCGAGGGCGTGACCTGCCGATTTGCCACGGATCATCTCTGCTACAAGATTGAGCTTGCGCGCGCTCGAACGCACCAGCTTGGCGTAAGCGCGCGCTTCGTTCGCTTCCTGGCGCGGAGCGTTGGCTGTCTGGGACATGTTACTTGCCCGCCTTCTTGTCACCCGAGTGACCGGTATAGGTGCGGGTTGGAGAGAACTCGCCGAACTTGTGACCGATCATGTGTTCGCTGACCAGCACTGGAATGAACTTCTGGCCGTTATAGACACCGAAGGTCAGGCCGATGAACTGCGGCAGAATGGTGGAGCGACGCGACCAGATCTTGATGATCTCGTTGCGGGTCGATCCACGCGCCTTG
>CALMVH010000338.1 GCA_937873165.1 uncultured Rhodospirillales bacterium | reverse complement strand
CTCGCCCGGATTGCGCAGCACGTTGGCATAGCGGTGATCCTGCACGGCCTGCAACGTGTCGCCCTGCGGTTCGGTATAGCCGTAGTCCACGATCAGCGCGGCGCCTCCGCTGGTTACAACCCTGCGGGAGATTTCCCGCACGATCGCGAGCGATGCTGGCGATGTTTCCAGCAAGGTGCCCGACGGGTGCTGCCCGATACCAATGGGAAACCGGTTCTCCCGCGCCACCCTGAAAGCCAGCTCGCCGGTTTCGGGGGCGATGCCGACGCAGCGTTCGGACAGGCCTTGCTCCGTCGCCACGAACTGGCGGATCGGCAGGGCGTCGAAAAACTCGTTGGCAATGAAGATCACCGGCATCTCCGGAATGCCGGCAAGGCTGTCATGCCAGACAGGGCCATAGCCGGCCAGCCGTTCCACCTGAACCATCCTCAGCCTGGGGCTTGTCTCCACCAGGTGCAGCGTCGCTGCCTCCAAGAAGTCCGGCAGCAGTTTTCCGGCGACGCGCATCAGGTCGGCCAGCAGGGTGCCGCGTCCCGGTCCCAGTTCGACAAGGGCCACGGAAGACGGCGATCCCATTTGCTGCCACTGCGCCAGCGCCCAGGCGCCGACCATCTCGCCGAACATCTGGCTGATCTCGGGCGAGGTCGTGAAGTCGCCGCCACGCCCCAGCGGGTCGCGGGTCATGTAGTAGCCGTGCTGGGGATGGCCGAGCGCTAGCGCCATGTAGTCTGCCACACTGATCGGCCCATGCCGGTCGATCAGGCCGCGAACGATCTCCTCAAGCGGGTTCAACGGCGGATGTGCCTGGGGTGGGCGCGCCGGGATGTCGCCGCGCATAGGCGATCAGCCCCGCGCCCAGCAGGATCATGGGCAGCGACAGGATCTGCCCCATCGTAAACATGCCGAAATAGAACCCCATCTGCGCGTCGGGCTCGCGGAAGAATTCAAGGAAGATCCGCACGCAGCCGTACCATATCAGGAAGGCACCGGTCAGGATGCCGTGGTGATCGCGCACATAGGGCGAACGGCGCAGCAATGCGAGGATCAGCAGCAGGGCGATGCCTTCAAGGCCGGCTTCATAAAGCTGGCTGGGATGGCGCGGCAGCGGGCCGGCCCGGACGCTCGGAAACACGATCCCCCATGGCACGGTCGTGACGCGGCCCCACAGTTCGCCGTTGATGAAGTTCGCCAAACGCCCGAAGAACAGCCCGATAGGGGTCACGCAGCCCACGACGTCCGTCAGCGCCAGAAAGGCGATGCCGCGCCGCCGCGCGAAGATAAACATCGCCACCGCCAGGCCCGTCATGCCGCCATGAAACGACATGCCGCCGTGCCACATGCGCAGCATTTCCAGCGGATCGCGCAGGATCATGTCGGACTGGTAGACCAGCACATAGCCGACCCGGCCGCCTAGGATGATCCCGAGCACGATCCAGGTCATGAAATCGTCGATATCGAGCGGGTTGGGACGGAAGCTCTGCCGCCGCGTGATCAGAATGGCATACCGCCAGCCCAGCAGGATGCCCGCGAGATACGCCAGCGC
>CALMVH010000337.1:5405-7098 GCA_937873165.1 uncultured Rhodospirillales bacterium | reverse complement strand
GGTGAGCTTGATCGGTGGCTCGCTGCGTGCGAGAAAGTTTCGGCTACGCTGGCGGCGGCCGATCACGCCAATCTGGATCGCAAGCTGGCGGTCTGGTCTGTATTCGAAACAATGGCGGATGCTGCCGCAGCGAACGCTGCCGCGGCATCCGCATCCTAGGACCCGTATGTCGGACAAGTTCTACGTCACCACGCCGATCTACTACGTGAATGGCGACCCGCATTTCGGGCATGCCTACACGATGCTGGCCTGCGACGTATTGGCGCGGTTCAATCGGCTGGACGGCAAGGACGTCATGTTCCTGACTGGCACCGACGAGCATGGCCAGAAGGTCGAACAATCCGCCGCCCGGGCAGGGCTGACGCCGCAAGTGTTTGCCGACCGAGTGTCGGACAAGTTTCGTGCGCTGGCGAAGCTGATGAACTGTTCGAACGACGACTTCATCCGCACGACCGAACCCCGTCATAAGTCAGGTTTGGCCCCGTTCTGGAAGGCCCTCGTCGATGCCGGACAGATTTATCTGGGCAGCTACGCCGGCTGGTATGCCGTGCGCGACGAGGCGTATTACGGCGAGGACGAGCTGACTGTCACCCCCGACGGAACACGCATTGCGCCAAGCGGGGCCGAGTGCGCCTGGGTCGAGGAGCCCAGCTACTTCTTCAGGCTGTCCGAGTGGGGCGACCGGCTGCTGGCCTGTTACGAGGCGCGCCCTGACTTCATCATGCCGTCGGCACGGCGGAACGAGGTGATCAGCTTTGTCAAAAGCGGGTTGAAGGATCTTTCGATCAGCCGCACCACATTCAAATGGGGCATTCCAGTACCGGGCGACGAAGCTCACGTGATGTATGTATGGGTCGATGCGCTCGTCAATTATATAACGGCTCTTGGCTATCCCGATCCCGGTGGCAGGTATGCCCGGTACTGGCCCGCCGATCTGCACATGGTCGGCAAGGAAATCGTACGGTTTCATGCCATCTACTGGCCGGCCTTTCTGATGGCCGCGAACCTGCCTGTGCCGAAGCGTATCTTTGGTCATGGCTGGTGGACGGCCGAGGGCGAAAAGATGTCTAAGTCGCTGGGTAACGTGATCGTATCCTCCGACCTGATCGACCGGTTCGGTCTCGATCAAACGCGTTTCTTCCTGTTGCGCGCCTTTCCATTCGGCAACGACGGAGACTTTTCGCGCAAGTCGATGATCGAGCGCATCAACGCCGACCTTGCCAACGGGCTGGGGAACCTGGCTCAGCGCACCCTGTCTCTGGTTGCTAAGAATTGCGGCGGCCGCCTGCCGGCGGTGAGGGACGCCACTGAAGAAGACCGTGCACTCCTGGCCAAGTCCGATGCGCTGCTACCCGCCATGCGGCGGGAACTGGACGGGCAGGCTTTTCACAAGGCGCTCGACGCCGTGTTCGCGCTGGTCGCCGAGGCGGACGGCTATATCGATCGCCAAGCGCCGTGGAGCCTGAAGAAGACTGATCCCACGCGCATGGAAACCGTACTGGGGGTTTTGTGCGCGGTTATTCGCACGCTGGGCATTTGTCTTCAGCCCTTCATGCCCGAGACCATGGCCACGCTGCTGGATCAGCTTGGCATCGATCCCAACGCCCGTGATTTCGCGGCGCTGGGGCAGGGACCTGAGGCGGGAAAAACATTGCCCGCGCCGCAAGGACTGTTCCCCCGCTATGTCGAGGAC
>CALMVH010000337.1:0-5395 GCA_937873165.1 uncultured Rhodospirillales bacterium | reverse complement strand
GGTCGACAGTCACTGCCACCTGGACTTTCCGGACTATGCCGAAGATCGTGAAGCGGTCTTGCAGTGCGCGCGCGACACGGGTGTAGGACATTTTCTAACGATTTCCACCCGGCTGCGCGAGGCTCAGCGCATCATCGGCATCGCACACGCCTACGCGGATGTAAGCGCCAGCGTCGGCACGCACCCCGACCATGCGAGCGAGGAAGCCGATGTGGAAGAGCAAACCCTGCGCGACCTGATATCCGATCCCAAGGTCGTCGCGATTGGCGAGTGCGGACTGGATTACCACAATCGTTCCAGCAACTTGGACGATCAGCACGAAGTCTTCCGCAAACACATCAGGGTGTCGCTGGAAAGCGGAGTGCCCCTGGTTATTCACACGCGCGAAGCCGAAGCCGATACGATGCGCATCCTGCGGGAGGAAGCCTCGGGCCAAGCGTTGAAAGCAGTCCTGCATTGCTTCACCTCCAGCCGCAGCCTGGCTGAGCAAGCCATTGATCTCGGACTTTATATTTCATTTTCCGGTATCGTTACCTTCAAGAATGCGGGGGATATCCGGGAAACCGTTGGCCTCGTCCCGTTGGATCGTTTCCTGGTCGAAACAGATGCCCCCTTCCTGGCGCCGGCCCCATATCGCGGCCGGCGCAACGAACCGGCCTATGTTACCCACACAGCCGACACGGTTGCCACGCTGAAGGCGATCCCCGTGCGCGAGCTGGCCGCCCACACAACTGCCAACTTCTTCAAGTTGTTTCATCGTGCCATCGCGCCGCAGGAGCTTACCTGATGCGCGTGACGGTGCTGGGGTGCGGACCCTCCATGGGTGTGCCGATGGTCGGCAACGATTGGGGAAAGTGCGATCCTGCCAACCCAAAGAACCGCCGGCTGCGCACCTCCATTCTGATGGAAACAGGTTCGTACACCGTGCTGGTCGATGCAGGGCCCGATCTGCGGCAGCAATTGCTGGCGGCAAATGTCGGGAAGGTGGATGGCCTAATCATCACCCATCCGCACGCCGACCATCTGCATGGCATCGACGATGTGCGTGGGTTGGCGTTGCATCCCCGCAGGCCGGTGCCGGTGCATGCATCCCCCGAAACGCTAACTAATATCGAAACGCGGTTTACGTATCTGTATGGCATCCGCGGACCCGGCTACAGTGAAAAGCCGTTTGTCACCTCCCGCGTTGCCGTACCCGGCACCGTGATCGAGCCATTCGGCATATCGTGTTTTGAACAGGATCATTTCGTGTGCAAGTCTCTCGGTCTGCGCAAAGGAAGGTTCGCGTACTCGACCGACGTGGTGGACATCAACGATGCGGGGTTCGGCGCCCTAGAGGGTCTCGACACCTGGATTGTTGCGGCGCTTCGGCACGAGCCGCACATCGCGCATGCGTCGATTTCGCAGGTTTTG
This sequence comes from uncultured Rhodospirillales bacterium, assembly GCA_937873165.1. GTDB lineage: Bacteria > Pseudomonadota > Alphaproteobacteria > CALMVH01 > CALMVH01 > CALMVH01. Next base: position 3,982 of record CALMVH010000337.1, on the reverse strand, counting down.
AAGTGGGTCGAGCGCCTGAAGCCGCGCCGCACGATCCTGACCCATATGGGATCGTCGCTGGACTACGAGGCCTTGCGTCGGGAGTTGCCGCCGCATGTAGAGCCCGCCTATGACGGCATGGTGATCGAAATCGATGACTAGTCCGCCGCGCATCCCGTCCTCCGACCGCACCGCAACCACCGCCTTCGCCGCCATTCTTGCACTGACGGTGTTTCGCTGGGTTACGCTGACGGAAAGTCACCTGAACCTTCAGTTCGATGAGGCGCAATACTGGGATTGGTCGCGTCACGTCGCGTTCGGCTATGTCTCGAAGCCGCCCATGATTGCGTGGGTTATCGGCCTTACCACGCATCTGTTTGGCGACAGCGAGGCTGCCATCCGCGCCGCGGCGCCATTGCTGCACGCGGCAGCAGCCTTTGCGCTGTACGCGCTCGGTACGCGCATGTTCAACCGGTTGACCGGGTTCTGGGCTGGCCTTACCTACGCGACCCTGCCGAGCGTGTCGTATTCATCGCTGATCATTTCGACCGACGCGGTCCTGCTACCTTTCTGGACGCTGGCGCTCGGCCTTTACTGGTCGATCTGCCAAAGGCAGGGTGGCAAGGGCAGGGCGGCTGGCTTGGGCCTATGCATCGGCGCTGGACTGCTGGCGAAGTATGCGATGGTTTACTTTATTCTTGGCATGGCCGTGCACATTGCCTTGTCGCGCGATGCACGCCACGCCCGCCGGTATCTTCTGATCGCGGCAGGCGTGGCGTTGTTGACGATCGCGCCCAACCTGATCTGGAACTTGTCAAACGGCTGGGCAACATTCTCCCATACCGCCGACAACGCCGATTGGCAGGGCATCCGCAAGGGTGGGTTCGGCCCGATGCTGGAGTTCCTTGCCGGCCAGATCGGCATCATCGGACCGGTTCCGGCTGCGCTCGCGCTCTGGTTGGGACTGCGCAACCGAACGGTTCGCGACGCCCGCATGGTGTTTCTCGCCTGTTTCAGCCTGCCGGTCCTGCTAATTGTGATCGTGCAGTCGCTGATTGCGGGCGCGCATATCAATTGGGCGGCCCCGGCCTACGTCGCGTTGGTGCTGGCGGTGTGCGCGTGGGCGGTTCAGCGCGCGCAAATTCTGCTGGGTATTTCGCTGATCTTCAACATGGCCGTTCTGGTGCTCTGCTGCTTCCTGTTCGCCGGCTTTGTCTCGCCGAACGCGATGCCGAGGAACACGGATGTCTTTGCAAAACTGCGCGGGTGGGACAAAACAGCCCAGTTGATCGATGGGGTGATGGCGACGCACCAAGACTACAGCCTGCTGTTTGACGAGCGGAAATTCGCTGTTCTATTCAATTATTACCTTCGCGACAGGCCGTATCACATTGTGATCTGGCCTTTCAAGGGCAAGCGCCATAGTCAGTTTGCCATGACGAACTCTGTCGATCTTCAAACTGGCAAGAAGACCATTCTCGTGTCGCGATGGCACGAACCCGGTGTTGAGCACACCTTCCTGCATGTGCAGCCATTGGAAACGTTCACGCAACGGCTGGGCCGGGACGACATACGCACGTTTCATGTCTGGAAATGCGAAGATTTGCTGCAAGCGCCGTGACGAAGTGTGACCAGTGGATCGTAGGGTTGATGGTGATGCTGTTGATCGCCAGCATGCTGTTTCTCGTCTGGCCAAATCTGGATACAGGAACTAGCGCCTTGTTCTTTTCCAATGGCCATTTCTTGATGGAAAAGAAAGGCTTGGGAAGTTTTTTTACCGTTTATCTCCATGTGGGAATGAGGTGTATTTTCTTCGTGTATGCTGCCCAACGGCTGCTTGTGCTGTTGGCTGATCGATTTCGCGATAGTCGCCGTACTCGTTCCTACGCGTTGATCGTGGCCTCCGTGGCGATTGCTGCTGGCTTGGTCACCAACCTGATCCTGAAGGATCATTGGGGACGCGCCAGGCCGGGACAGATCTTGTTGTTCGGCGGTGACAAGGTCTTCACGCCGGCCTGGATCATCAGCAATCAGTGCCGCACCAATTGCTCGTTCGTGGGCGGCGACGTGTCGTTTGCGTTCTGCGCGCTGGCAGCGGCGTTGACCGTCTCGCGAAATCGCGTGGTGGCGATCGCAGCTTCGATCTTGTTCGGAACCGTCGTGGCCTTAGGACGGATCGCGGCCGGCGCGCATTTCCTGAGCGATTGCGTAATCTCCGGGCTGCTGACCACGCTGATCGTACTGATCCTCTACCGAGTGATCTATCGAGCCGGTTTTCCATAATATATGTTATGCGACTTGTCACAAGGAAGGGGAAAAAGAACCATGTCGGATGCGCTGGATAAATTGACTGCTTTGATCGCCACCCTGCGCGACCCTGTGACCGGATCGGCCTGGGAGCGCGAGCAGACTGTGGCGTCGCTGATCCCCTACACAATCGAGGAAGCCTACGAAGTCGCCGACGCCGCCGAGCGCGGAGACATGGCCGATCTCAAGTCCGAACTGGGCGACTTGCTGCTGCAGGTCGTTTTTTCCGCACAGATCGCCTCGGAGGTCCAAGCCTTCACCTTCGACGATGTCGCGGAGGCGATCGTGGCGAAGATCCAGCGGCGGCATCCTCATCTCAATGGTGAAACCGGGCTTCTGACAGCCGCAGAGGTAAACCAGGCGTGGCACCGCCGCAAGGCTGCCGCAAGACTGGCGAAGGGAGAAAACGGCAGTTCCATCAGCATACTCGACGACGTTCCGGTCAATCAGCCCGCACTCGGCCGTGCCATAAAGATTCAAAGCCGCCTGACGCAAGCGGGCTTCGACTGGCCGGACGACACCGGCATCCTCGACAAGGTCGAGGAAGAGATCGGCGAACTGCGAACCGAAATGCCTGCCGGGCACCATACGCTGGCTGCCCCGGAATACGGTGACCTGCTGTTCGTCATGGTCCGCTTGGGCCAGCGACTGGGGGTCGACCCCGACGCTGCGCTGCGCGCCGCCAACGCAAAAGTCGAACGCCGCTTCCGGCAGGTAGAGGCTAGGCTGCGGGAGATGGGTCAGGAACCGTCTTCCGAGACGATGCCGTTAATGGACCAGTTATGGCAGGAAGCCAAGGTTCAGGAACGCAAAGCCTAGCTGCCCCGTTTTTCGACAGTGATGTGGGCGCTGCCGTCGGCATCCACACGGTTCAGTACCCGTCCCTGCCGATAGATTGCCGCCAAGGCCGCGCCGTCACTTAGGTCTACCTCCACAGCATCGATCTGCCGCCGCGCCTTCAGCTTGCGGTCGATCGTCCGGGTAAGCCGGTCCAGGCCCCTGCCGTCGATGGCGGATATGCCGACAGCGGTGTCGGGCAATGCCTCCGGATCTTCCAGCAGATCGATCTTGTTCAGGACTTCGACGATGCGTTCGTCGTCCGGCGCGATGCCAAGATCCTGTTCCAGCACCTTCAACACATCGGCCCGCTGAGCCGCGCTTTCTTCGTGAGCGGCGTCGCGAACGTGCAGGATTACGTCGGCTTGCCTGACTTCCTCGAGCGTAGCCGAGAATGCCGCGACCAGTCCTGTCGGCAGGTCGGAAATGAATCCCACGGTGTCGGAAAGCAACACAGGCCACCCGGAGGGCAGGACGACGCGGCGGATGGTCGGGTCCAACGTCGCGAACAGCATGTCCGCCGCCATAACCTGCGACTGGCTGAGCCGGTTGAATAAAGTCGATTTACCAGCGTTGGTGTATCCTACCAGCGCGACCAAAGGATCGGTGCGCGACTGGCGCTGCAGGTCACGCGTGTTCTTGACGCCATCAAGATCGATGCGGATGCGGTCGATACGCTTGTCGATCAGGCGCCGGTCGATTTCCAGCTGCGACTCGCCCGGACCGCCGAGGAACCCGAAACCGCCGCGCTGGCGTTCCAGGTGGGTCCACGATCGCACCAGGCGCGATCGCTGGTAGTCTAGGGCGGCAAGCTCCACCTGCAACTGGCCCTCCCGGGTGCGAGCCCGTTCACCGAATA
>CALMVH010000336.1 GCA_937873165.1 uncultured Rhodospirillales bacterium | reverse complement strand
GGGCTGCGATACGCTCGACTCCATTAATACGTTTTCGGGCGGCGGCGATCCCAAGCTGCAGGGCAAGCGGGTTTCGGTGCTGTCGCTGGACCAGAACGTCAAGCCCGACTCGTCTGCCGCCAGCGTTCCGGTAACGGCTCCGCCCGCGCAAATGAACACGGACTGGGCGCAGGCCGGCGGCTCGGCTTCGCATGCAAACGGCAATCTTGCCTTTGGCAGTGGATCGCGCCTGATCTGGCGCACCAGCATCGGCGATGGATCTTCATCGGGCGTAAAGCTGCTGTCGCAGCCGGTGGTCGCTGGCGGAACCATCTACACCATGGATGCCTCCGCGACCATCAGTGCCATCGGGGCCGCCGATGGCGACCGAAAGTGGCATGTCACCATCTCGCCCGAGGACGCACGCGAGGAAACTCTGGGCGGCGGCGTCAGCTTCGGCGATGGCAGGCTCTATGCCTCCGCAGGCTTCCCCGAAGTACGCGCCATGAACCCTGCCACCGGCGAAGCACTGTGGTCACACAAGACAAACGCCCCGATCAGGGGTGCGCCTACGTTCTTCAACGGGCACCTGTATGTCCTGACCATCGAGAATCAGGTTCTGGCGCTGAACGCCGCAACGGGCGAAGAAATCTGGACGCACAGCGGCGCGCCCCAGGCTGAAGCGTATCTCAGCGATACCGGCACGGCAGCCGACGCGACCGTTGTCATCGCGCCCTACTCGTCGGGTGAAATCTTCGCGCTGCAATCGGAAACCGGCCGCGCGGCGTGGGAGGACAATTTAAGCGCTGTTCGCCGCGCCAGCGCCTTGTGGAGCCTGACCGACTTCAACGGCTTGCCGATCATCGACAACGGCAAGGTGTACGCTGTCAGCGTCAGCGGCCGGATCGTCGCCATCGACGAACGGACGGGTACGCGTCTGTGGCAACACGAAATCGGCAGCTCGGCAACGCCCTGGGTCGCCGGCGATTTTCTGTACATGATCAGCCCCGATGACCAGTTGATCGCAATCGACACCGCCAAGGGCGCGATCCGCTGGGTTTCGCAGATGGACCGCTACGAAAACGAGGAAAAGCGAAGCGATCCGATCTTCTGGACCAGTCCTGTGATGGCCGGCGGTCGCCTGATCATGGGGAATTCCGCTGGCAAGCTGGCGGAGTTCTCGGTGGCGGATGGTTCGCTGTTGCAGCAGATCGACTTGCCGGATCCGGTGTTCGTCCAGCCACTCGTCGCAAACGGCACGCTTTACATCGTCACCGACGGCGGCGACTTGCTGGCATTCCAGTAACGTGCTGAAAATCGCTATCGTCGGCCGGCCGAATGTCGGCAAGTCGACCCTGTTCAATCGGCTGGCGGGCAAGCGCCTGGCGCTGGTGGACGACCTACCGGGACTGACGCGCGACTTTCGCGAGGCGCCTGCCCGGCTGGGCCCGTTCGACTTCACGTTGTTCGACACGCCGGGGCTTGAGGATGCCACCGGCGCGCCACTAGAAACCGGCATGCGCCGCCAGACCGAGATCGCCATCGAACGCGCCGACGTCGCCCTGTTCGTGATCGACGCGCGAGTGGGACCTACGCATGCCGACCGGCACTTCTCCGAATGGCTGCGCCGCAAGGACTGCCCGGTTGTCCTGGTCGGAAACAAGAGCGAGGGCAGCCAGGGCGATGCGGGTTCCCTCGAAGCCTACGAGCTAGGCCTGGGCGAACCGGTGCAGGTCTCTGCCGAACACGGCGACGGGCTGCGGGACTTGCAGGATGCGCTGGCACCCTATTTCGGGCAATACGAGGAGGGCCAGGAACCGGAGGATGACGAGACCGCGCAGCGACGTATCCATCTGGCGGTGGTCGGGCGCCCCAATGCAGGCAAGTCGACGCTGGTGAACGCGCTGCTGGATGAACAACGAGTTTTAACCAGCGACATCCCCGGCACGACCCGTGACGCGATCGCCATCGACTGGACCTGGAACGAGCAGGATTACCGCCTGATCGATACCGCAGGCCTGCGCCGCCAGGCCCGGGTTTCGGAACGGATCGAGCAAATGGCAACCGGTGACACGCTGCGGCAGATCCGCTTGTCGCAGGTCGTGCTGCTGGTGTTGGACGCCAACGCCGTGCTGGACAAGCAGGACCTGACCATCGCCAAGCTGGTACTGGAAGAAGGCCGCGCCCTGGTGATCGCAATCAACAAGTGGGACGCCGTCGAGGATCGTCATAAGTCTGTCGAACGCCTGCGCGACCGTTTGGAGACCTCGCTGGCGCAGGCGAAGGGTATCGAGACCGTCACCGTCTCGGCCCTGAAAAAGCACAATCTGTCGGGCGTGATGGAAGCTGTGTCGCGCGCCTACCAGATCTGGGACACGCGCGTCTCGACCGGCCAGTTGAACCGCTTTCTGGAAGGCATGACCGAAGGCAACCCGCCGCCGCTGGCCTCGGGCCGCACCAACCGCATCCGTTACATGACCCAAGTCAAGGCCCGGCCGCCGACCTTTGCCTTGTGGTGCTCCCGCCCCGAGGACCTGCCGGACTCCTACCAGCGCTACCTGGTAAACGGCCTGCGCACCGCGTTCCAAATGCCCGGCGTTCCCATCCGGCTACTGCTGAAGAAGACAAAAAATCCGTTTGCGGACTGAGCAATCAAACCCTGCAGTGGCTTCTGCCCTGCTTGGCCAGATATTGCTGGTGGTACTCTTCCGCCCGCCAGAAGGTCGAAGCTGGCGTGATCATCGTTACCACCGGGCGGCGGAAGCGGCCGGAGTCTGATAGGCGTTGCTTCGACGCTTCGGCGGCGGCTTGTTGCTCGGGCGAGTGATAGAAAACCGCCGAACGGTATTGTGATCCGAAGTCCGGCCCCTGGCGGTTCCATTGGGTCGGATCATGCAGTTTCCAGAAAGCTTCCAGCAAGTCGTCGTATGAAATCTTTGCCGGATCGAAGGTGACCTCGACGGCCTCCGCATGCCCTGTCATATCGGTGCAAACCTGCTTGTAAGTCGGGCGATCGACTGTGCCGCCGATGTAGCCCACGGCGGCATCGACCACGCCCGGCAGACGCCGGAAGTCTTCCTCGACGCCCCAGAAGCATCCGGCTCCAAAAGTTGCGGTTTCCATGATCTGTCTCCCTTTGTTCAGGGATATAGGCACCGCGCCAGGCTTTCCAACTCGTGTGCCATCGGAACGCTCGGACTCCACCCGGTTTCCCGAAACCGGCTGCTATCCACAACCAGGGATTCGGTCAGCCGCTCGACCGCCGCGGATTGGCCAACCACGCGGGCGCAGAGGCGCATCAGGCCGACCGGGACCGGCAGCAAGATGGCCCTGCGCTCCAGGCTGGCGGCCACCCTCTGGCAAAGCTGCGCCGTCGAGACGCTGGTATCCTCGACGAAATAGGCAGGGTTCGCAGACACGGGGATCGACAGCGCGTGCAAGATGGCATCGGCGAGGTTGGTAACCCCAATCAGGCTGCGCAGATTGCGGATGCGCGCAAATGGCAGCGGCAGGCCGATTTTCGCAAGGCGGTAGAATGACAGGATGTTGCCCTTGGCACCCGGCCCGTAGACCAGCGGCGACCGCAGGATCACGACGTCTAGGCCATCGATCTCTGCCAATCCGATTTCTGCCTCACGCTTCGAGAGACCGTACGGCGTTTTGGGGTCGGGCTTTACGTCGTCACCTATGGAGTCATGCCCGCCGCCATCGACCGCAGCCTTCACCGAACTCAGGAACACGAACCGTCTGACCCCCTGCGCCCGGGCCGCACGGGCAAGCGCCAGCGTGGCTTCGGTGTTCGCGGCGCGGAATGCTGCCAAGGGATCGACGGCCGTATCGTGCATCTGGTGCACGCGTGCCGCCATGTGCACGATTGCGTCGAAGCCGCCGAGCTGCCTGTCCCAGTTGGCGGATTCGAGGCCGCCGACCGGCAGGATGCGCGCGCCCGCGACCGTTGCATCTGATCGCGTCACCGCCGTGACTTCGTGTCCCTGGCTCACGGCGCGACGCACAAAATGTCGACCGACAAATCCGGTGGCGCCCGTTACTAGAAGGCGGCTCATTCAGGTTTGGTCTTCATCCACGCCATCAGGGCGGCGACGGCTGCAGTCCCGGTGCCAAGCGCGATGACTGGATGCATCGGGGCGACGGCAATGGCGCACGTGATCAGCACGATATTCGCGGCGGCAACCGCGGCGGCCACGATCCGGTGCGACCGGCCCGCCTGCACCGCCTGCTGGTAGAAGTGGGTTCGGTGCGCTTGCCATATCTTTTCGCCACGCAGCAGACGGGTAACGATCGTGATGGTGGCATCGCACAGGAAGTACAGCGGCAACAGCAAGGCTGGCACCCAATCTCCCTGTCCTGCCGCGTGGAACAGAAAGGCGCCCAGCAGATACCCCAGCGGAATGCTGCCGACATCGCCCATGAAGATGCGCGCGGGCGACCACTTCCAGAACAGGAACCCG
>CALMVH010000335.1 GCA_937873165.1 uncultured Rhodospirillales bacterium | reverse complement strand
CGTCCTGGGGCAGCAGAAGGGTCGGGGGCGGGGTCACGTCGCCCCAGTCGCGTTCCAGGTATGTGCGCCAGTTGCGCGGCGTCGAAACGATGCGGGCGTTCTGATTGATACGGTAGATCTTCTGCGCCACGGCGGCTTCCTGGCCGCGTTCTGCCACCACAGCCGCATCGTCTGCTTCGCTTACGATCGGCGGCTCCATGTCGAGCCCCGAGGAGACCGGCACGAGAAGCTGGCTGAAATCGAACGTATGATCCAGCGACACCTCGTGCGTGCGCAAAGCCTGCATGATCTCCCAAGTGTGGCGGGCAAGGCCGCCACGGGCACCAAAGGACAGGGCCGCTTCCTTCAGGGCTTCCTGGCGCAACTGCAAGCCCGATGGCGGCGTATCCGCCCCTTCGTCGATTTCCTCGAGTGCATTCAGCGGGGGAGGCGGTACAGGCGCCTGGGCGGGAGCCCCCCGGTCTGGCACTTCGCCGGCATGCGACAACACCGGCGCCATGGCCAACGCCAGTACCAGCGCTAAAGCTGTTTTACTGGTTTGCGGCATATTGCAGCTCCACCACGTGGCGGTTGGCGTCGACCACCAGGTTGGCGCGCGATCCCATCTGCAGCCCAGTATCGCGCAGGATCTCGAGAACCGGTTGTTCGATAACGTTCACAGTGACCGAAACCGGAACCGTCGGCGGCGTGCCCAGCTGTTCGAAACGATATCCGACGCGCAGGGCAAGGCGTTGAAGCAACGGTACGGCGGGACCGGTCCAGGTAACGCTCATAGGGCGTTCCAGATCGTCGTGCGGCTCGGTCGGCGTGATGGGTGGCAGCGGAGCCGGCGTGCGGGCTTGTTCAATGGCGGCGAGGGATTGAAGCGACTTGGAAGCTTTGTCCGCCGCATCCGCCAGGCGCGCCGAAACCGAGTCGGGCGTTGCCACGACGGGATGGGGGGCATCGTAGCTCCACGGCGAACTGTCAGCGCATGCCGAAAGCCCCAAACTTGCCACGCCCGCGATAAGGCCGAAATTGAGGACTTTCCGGAAAGCCATGTTTTGGTTTGCTTTCATTATTCTGGTTTCGATTCATAAGCCGACGACGCGGCCTGATATTGCGTGGCCGGCGTATTTTTGACCAGTCCAAATCGCTGCATGACGGCGATCACCTTGCGGGCATAGGCAGTACCCAGCACGGGAGTCGCCGAATGGTAATGGGAAATGCCCCCGACCAGGTAGCCGGTTTGGGTGATGTTCCGCTTTAGTATCCAGGCCGCGACGTCGACATTCACGCAGCCGTCGTCGCGTACCCAGTGATACGCCGTCCGCTCGTCGACATTCCAGCGGCGCGCCAGTTCGGGCATCCAGGTCGTGTTGACCTGCATCGGGCCCAGATCGTAGGTTCCATTGGTGTTCAGGACCTGCTGGCCGATATGGCCACCCTCCACGCGCATGATCCCGATCAGCACAGCGGCCGGCACCGACTGGCTTTGCGCCGCGACAATCAGGCACGTGGCGAACGCGGCAGGCGTCATCAGCTGCTCCCAGCCGTTGTTCCCGCAGCGGGAATGTAGCCGGCAACCGCTTCCAACATCGCCAAACGCAGTTCCAGCAACTCCCAAACGGGTTCGATAGGTATCTTGCGGTTATGTTCGGCAACGTAGGCTTTCCGCTCCTCCGGCGGCATCTGCATCAATCGCTCCATTTCGAAGAAATGACTGTAGCGATAAAAATCGCCGGCGACTTCCAGAACGGCCGTGTACAAGGCCGACCGCCTCAACGCCTCACCTTTCAAGCCTGAAATCCGCGATGCAATCTCTGCGGCAAGGGACAGCAAACGGCTGCTGACCTCCCGCGTCAGTTCCAGGGCGTTGCGCCCAAAGGAGAAACGGGCGATCGCGATCAAGGCGGGAGCCAGCGCCTTCAAGGTGCGAACCGTTTCCGGAACCGCTTCAGCGTCCTCGTCGGGCGTGCCAAAATCAGGAGTTTCCAGCAACGCCTGCTGCACCGTGGCGACCATGGGCGCTGCACTGTCGGGCAGGAGGATCGTGCCGGTGGAGAGATAATAGGAGGAAACCAGATCGGCAACGGATCCCGCGACGTGCCAGCGGGCGGAGGTATCTTCCGATGCAAGATCGAGAGACGCTACGATCCGGCGATCAAGCTCAACCGTTACATCCATCAACTGCGCCAAGGCGGCCGCCATTGACTCAACTGACACATCCATTTCGGGATGGCTGGCGGGTGCGCCTGCCACGGCCGCCATCAAGGGCGCCGCGATATGCCGGAAAACCTGCAGGCGCCGTTGATCCTTGGGCATCGGAGCCAGGTCAAGCGACGCGAGACCCATCTCCTCCATCCCGGTAATCGCTCCGAAAGAGCTATCCGAAGTCAAACTGTAACTCGCCACGTAGTTCCCCGTCTGTTTCGGCTCATTGTTGCACCGTTACAGTTAAAGGATAAAACTTGTTAAACGGCTAATGCGTCACCGGGCTGCGGGAGACGCGATGTCGCCTACGACTTGGGGTATGC
>CALMVH010000334.1 GCA_937873165.1 uncultured Rhodospirillales bacterium | reverse complement strand
GATTTATCGTGACGCAGAGCCTTCCAGAATGATCGTTTTCACAGAACAGGTACTCTGTGCAGGATGGATTCAGGCAAAGCCTGAATGAGTCCGACAAGCCTGAAACATGGAAATGATATGGGCCGGCGGCGCGACTGACCTAGACATCGTGAGCGCCCGAAAAGCGCTCGAAGATTTGAAAAACGCTGCTGCTCAGCATCATGGGTCATTCACGCAGCTATCACCGGTGATCCTGACAATCGGACAGAAGTCGGAGTAATGACGTCTATCGCCACGAGAGCAAAGCGCGGCACTCCAACTTAGACCTTCCGTTACGGAAAAATCTGGATTGCTTCACCCGGGCTGGCACTGAAGATGGCGTGATCAACTTCTCCGTGATGCTCTAGATACCCTTGCTGCCACGGCTCAGAGCCGCTACGCCCGTACGGGCGATCTCCACCAGGCCGATGGGCTGCATCAGTTCGATAAACGCGTTGATCTTGTCGCTGTTGCCGGTGATCTCGAAGATGAAACTATCGGTCTTTGAATCAACGATGCGTGACCGGAATACCTCCGAGATGCGCATGGCTTCGATGCGGTTCATGCCGGTGCCCTGCACCTTGATCAGCGCCAGCTCGCGCTGAACCGCCGGACCACTGCGCGTCAGGTTACGCACCATGCGGGTCGGGATCAGCCGGTTCAGCTGCGCCTCGATCTGCTCGATCTCCATCGGCGACCCGGATGTCACGAGCGTGATGCGCGACAGGTTGGAGTCAGGCTCCACCTGCGCCACCGTCAGGCTTTCGATATTGTAGCCCCGGCCGGAGAACAGGCCGATCACCCGCGCCAGCACGCCAGGCTCGTCGTCGACCAGAACGCCGAAAGTGTGCCGTTCGACCAGATCGTTCATACCAGGACCATGCCTTCTTCGAACTGCGCGGATTCCTGCCTGTCGGCCGGTCCCAGCAGCATTTCGTTGTGCGCCGCGCCGCCCGGGATCATCGGAAAGCAGTTCTGGTCGGGATCGACCGCGACATCGACGATGGTGGGCATGGTGGTTTCAAGCATCCGGGCAATTACGCCGTCCAGATCGTCGGTGCTGGTGGCGCGCAAGCCCACGCCGCCGAAAGCTTCCGCCAGCTTCACGAAATCGGGCAGCGCTTCCGAATAACTTTCGGAGTAACGGCTGCCGTGCAGCATTTCCTGCCATTGCTTGACCATGCCCATCCAGCGGTTGTTCAGGATGAATACCTTGATCGGCAGGCGGTACTGCACTGCCGTCGCCATTTCCTGCAGGTTCATCATGAACGAGGCCTCGCCCGACACGTCAATCACCAGCGCCCCGGGATGTGCGACCTGCACGCCGACGGCCGACGGCAGGCCGTAGCCCATCGTGCCGAGCCCGCCCGAGGTCATCCAGCGGTTGGGTTGCTCGAAGGGCAGGTATTGCGCCGCCCACATCTGGTGCTGCCCGACCTCCGTCGTGATGTAGGCGTCGCGGCCCTCGATCGCCTTTGCCAGGCGCTGCAGCGCGTATTGCGGCTTGATCACCGTGCCGTTGCGGCCGTAGCGCAGGCAGTCGCGCCTTCGCCACAGCTCGATCT
>CALMVH010000333.1 GCA_937873165.1 uncultured Rhodospirillales bacterium | reverse complement strand
AGGACATGGTAAAGGCCTTGTTTGCCGACCAGGCCTTCCGCGATCGTGTGGCGCTTTCGGCTGTCAACTCGATCAACTGGGCGCGCATCATGGCCCAGATCGTGTATTATGCATCGACCTCGCAGGCGTTCCTCGGCAAGCGGGTCAACTATGTCGTGCCCAGCGGCAATTTCGGCAATGCGTATGCCGGGCACATGGCGCGCCGCATGGGCGCGATGGTTGGCAACATCACGCTGGCCAGCAACGCAAACGACGTGCTGACCCGCATCTTCGAAACCGGGGTCATTACCCTCGGCAAGGTGGTTCCGACCCTCAGCCCCGCCATGGACATCCAGATACCCAGCAATTTCGAGCGCCTTTTGTTCGAACTATACGATAGCGACGGCAAGGCTCTGGCCGCCGACATGGCAAAGCTACGCCGCGACGGCCGGCTGCCGTTGACCACGCTGCAACACGCGGCGCTGAAGGCGGGCTTCACGGCCAAGCGCGTGACAGATGCCGAAACGCTGCTTTCGATCGCGGCCGTCCGAAAAAAATCGGGGACCCTTCTCGATCCGCACAGCGCCATCGCCGTGCATGCGGCCGAGCAAAGTTTAAGCGAGTCCGACGGCCCGGTAATCGCATTGGCCACGGCTCATGCCGCTAAGTTCCCATCTGCCGTTGTCGAGGCAACCGGTGTTACGCCCGAGCCGCCGCAAGTAAACCTACACGGTATTGCCGAACAACATCGACCGGGTACGCCAATTCATCGACGAGCGGGTGAAGGCATGACGGGGCAGCCGCGCGTCACCACGCTGCCGAACGGCCTGCGGGTTGCGACCGACCCGATGCCGGGAGTGCAAACAACCTCCCTGGGCTTGTGGACAAAATGCGGGGCGCGCCACGAAGCGCCAGAGGTGAACGGCGTCGCGCACATGCTGGAGCACATGCTGTTCAAGGGAACGCCCAGCCGCAGCGCCCAGGCGATCGCCGAGCAGATGGAGGATGTCGGCGGCCAGATGAACGCCTACACCGGACGCGAAAATACGGCTTATTACGCCCGCGTCATGCAGCAGGATACAGGCCTCGCGCTCGATATTATCGCGGACATCGTACAGAACTCCTTGTTCGACGACGCGGAACTGGCCCGCGAACGCCAGGTCGTGCTGCAGGAGCTGGGCCAGGCAATCGATACGCCTGACGACATCGTGTACGACTACTTCCACGCGGCAGCCTATCCCGGGCAGGCAGTCGGCCGCGCCATCCTCGGTACGGAAGAGTCCGTCTCCGGACTGAGCGCGGGCGCGTTGCGCAATTATATCCGGGGCGAGTACACGCCGTCCCACCTGGTTCTGGCGGCGGCGGGCGCCATCGACCACGACTGGCTGGTGGCCGAGGCGGAACGCTTGTTCCGTACGCTACCCTCGGGTAACCCGGTTCCGCCTGAGCCTGCGCGCTATCATGGCGGAGACGACCGGCACCAGGAGGATCTGGAGCAGGTCCACCTAACTATCGGGTTTCCCGCGTGCGGCTTTCACGATCCGGACTACTACGCCAGCCAGGTTTATTCGATGGCGCTGGGCGGGGGCATGTCGTCGCGGCTGTTCCAGGAAATCCGGGAACGGCGCGGGCTGGCATACTCCGTCAACAGCTTTATCGCCGATTTCGAAGATAGCGGTGTGTTGGGTATCTATGTCGGAACGGGCGCGGATAACCTCGCGGAACTGGTCCCGGCGCTGTGCGGCGAGCTTGCGACCGGGAACAAGCCCTTCGACTTGCGAGAAATCGCGCGCGCCAAGGCCCAGATGAAGACGGCGCTGTTGATGGGCGTTGAAAGCAGTTTCGGCCGGGTCGAAACGCTGGCGCTGAACCTGCTGACCTACGACCGCGTTATTCCCGTCGAGGAAACCCTCGCCCGGATCGATGCGGTGGATGCCCCGGCGCTTGAGCGCGTAGCCGCGCGCATTCTGACCGGACAGCCAACCGTTACGGCGTTGGGACCGGTTGCGGGCCTTGCGAGCTATGACGAGATCGTCCAGCGGTGCCGGGGGTAAAGCGCATGATCAAGATCACCAGCCGTTCCGACAGCATGCCGTTGCCTTCGATCCGCCTGGAAGGCGGCAAGGCCATGCTGCGGCCGCCCGCGCCTGATGACTGGCATGAATGGTCGGCGCTTCGATCGGAAAGCCGTGCGTTCCTGACGCCTTGGGAGCCACTCTGGCCAACGGACTCGCTTTCGGAAGCCGTCTACAATCGCCGCATGCGCCGCATTTCGGCTGAATGGCGCGACGACGATGCGTATAGTTTCCATGTATTCGACATCGCTACCGGGCGGCTGGTCGGGGGGATCGGGCTTAGCCAGATCAAGCGCGGCATCGCGCAATCGGGCGTGATCGGCTACTGGGTGGGTCACCGCTACGCGCGGCAGGGTTATACGATCGAGGCGACACGGCTGGTCACCAACTTCGCGTTCGACAAGCTGAGCCTGCACCGGGTCGAGGCGACCTGCATTCCCGGCAACGACGCCAGCCGCCTGCTGCTGGAAAAGCTGGGGTTCAAGCGCGAAGGCTACGCGCGCAAGTACCTCAAGATCGCGGGTGAGTGGGCGGATCACCTGCTGTTTGCCGTGATCCAGGACGAATGGACCGGCAAGCCGGCTTAACAGAAGTTCAACCGCTTTATGCCACACCAGGGTGCGACACCGTGACGCGGTGAAGGGTTGTTTAACCGTGATAGCGTAGTTTGCCTTAGGGGCACGAATGAAGCATCAACTACCGGTTATCGGCCTATCCTCCTGCCGCAAGATGGGAGATTTCGCGTATTACAGCGTGTACCACAAGTATATCGCGGTAATCCTTTCGATGGGCGCGCTGCCCATAATCATCCCCTCGGTCGGCGATCTGGTCGATCTGAAGCCGCTTCTGTCCCGCATCGACGGATTGATGCTGACGGGCAGCCAGAGCAACATTCAGCCTCAGTTGTATAACCGCGAACAGGTCATGTCGGTGCCGATGGAGGACCGCAGCCGCGATGCCACCACCATTCCCCTGATCAACGAGGCGGTGGAGCAGGGCGTGCCGATTTTTGCCATCTGCCGGGGCATGCAGGAGCTGAACGTGGCGCTGGGCGGCACGCTGCACCAGGAACTGCACAAGGTCTCGGGTCGCATGACCCATTACCTTGGCAATGATTTCCCCATCGACAAGCTGTACGAGCCCTTGCATGACGTGGAGGTGATGCCGTCCTCGTGGCTGGCGCAGTGGGTGGGATCGCCGACCATCCGCGTCAACTCGATCCATACCCAGG
>CALMVH010000332.1 GCA_937873165.1 uncultured Rhodospirillales bacterium | reverse complement strand
GTCCATGGTAAGGTATGGTCCCTTGGGGATGACGAGCAAATGTACCGGCGCCTTGGGGTGGATGTCGCGAAACGCCAGGGCGTTGGTGTTCTCGTAGACCTTGTCGGCCGAGATTTCGCCCCGGATGATCCGGGCAAAAATATTGTTTGGATCGTAGGCAACGGAAGTCATTGTTCCACCCTTTCAGTTAGCGCACGTCATCATCAATTGCTTCTCCCAACAAGGGTTCCCATGCGCATCCGGGCAGTTTTCATGCTGGCAGTACTGGAACTGGCCGTTTGCGGCTGTACCGATCCCGACCAGGCGGCTTCCCAGAGTCCCACCGGTGGCGCGACGAACTTCGACACGCCGTGCATTGAACCGGTTCCACCCTCCACCAACCAGGACGAGCTTGCCGTATCGGCCTATCAGGCGCAGCGCCAGCATTTCATCGACTGCGTTGCGGGGTTGAAGAAGCGTGGGCAGCCCGTGGACCAGCGATCGCTGGACGAGTCGCTTGCAGCCATCGGCAACGATCCGCTGGAATCAACGGACGAAGCCCAGCAGGATATCCGCGGCGCGGTCGAGAAGATCGGCCTGGACAGGGATCGCCGGTAATGGATTCGGCTGACAAGGGTTCGGTTTCGTACGTCGTGACCGTTTACAACAAGGCTGAGTACCTGGCCCCGGTCCTGGCCGCCATTGCCACGGAACATGCGCAAACGGGCGGTGAGATTCTGCTGGTGGATGATGGTTCGACCGACACCTCGCCCGCACTATTGAAGGACTTTGCGGTCAGCAACCGCCATGCCCGGGTCATGACTCAGCCCAATCGGGGAGTTGCCGCGGCAACCAACAAGGGGATATCGGCAGCGGGCTGTACCTATGTCCGCCTGGTCGACGCCGACGACCAAGTTGTGCCGGGCAGCACCTTGCGTCTTATGGAGGCGCTTGCCCGCGCAGGGTGCGGTTTCTCCTATGGGCGAATGGCGCATGCACCAGACAGTTCTTCACGCGGGCCGCGCAGCGACCGCCTCCATGCCGATCCACTGGCGGTCATGCTGAAACACCAGCCGTTCATTCCTTCCATGTCGCTCGGTACCGTCCGGACCATGAAGGCTGTCCTGCCGTTGCCGGAGGAGTTTCGAACGTCGCAGGATTTTTCCCTCGGCGTAAAGCTTTCGCACGTCACGAGCTTTCTCGAAATCGACGCGCTGTGCTGCATTGTCCCGGAAAAATCCGGTGGGCTCAGTGCCAACAAGGCCCGCATGTTCGGAGACACCGCACGCCTTTCGATCCGCCTTGCCGATGAGATGAGTTGGACCTCGCGATACCGGAGGATGGCGCTTCAGCGCGGTGCCGGACGCGCCCGTAACTATTTCCGTCGTCACGCCCCGGACCAGACGGTCAGGATCGCCGTGTTCAGCGTCATGGCGGTTTTGCTGAAAGTCAGGTTTCCGTTTCCCTATGGCCGGTCTATGTCGTATATCGCGAACTCATACGATGCTGTTTCGATGATGCCGACCGGTTCGGCGTAGGATGGCCATGAAGTTAAAAGGATTGATTGCTGCCAGCTTGCTGTTGCTGGCGCCCGGGGCGCGGGCACAAAGCGCAGGTGCGGTCGATCCCCGCCTGGCGCAGATCCAGCACATCGTCGTGATGTACTTGGAGAACCACAGCTTCGATAATCTTTACGGCACTTTTCCGGGGGCGGACGGCATTGCTCACGCGGATGCGACCGAGGTTCAGGTAAACGATATCGGTTTGCCTTATCAGTCATTGCCTTCCATACTCGACTCTTCGCGCAGTCCTCCTGTTCCGGACAGCCGCTTCCCTGCCGATCTCCCCAATCAGCCGTTTAACCTGCTGCGCTATGTACAAGTGTCCGAGGCAACTCCGGACCTCGTTCACAGGTTCTACCAGGAGCAGCTGCAAATCGATGGCGGCCAGATGGACAAGTACGTGCTGTACTCAGGGGCGGGCGGGCTGCCGATGGGCTACTATGATGGCACGGGCTTGCCCTTGTGGAACTACGCGTCCCGCTTCACGCTTGGCGACCACATGTTCCATGCGGCGTATGGCGGATCGTTCCTCAATCATTTCTGGTTGATCTGCGCTTGTACGCCGAAGTTCCAAAGTGCGGGCGACTTCCTAAAGGCGGCGGTCACCGCGACAGGGGATATCGTCAAGGATGGCGCAGTGACGCCCGACGGCTATGCGGTGAACACCCTGGAGCCTGCGAACGGCCCTCATCGCGCCGATATCCAGTCGGATCATCTGTTGCCGCCGCAGGACATGCCGACAATCGGCGACCGGCTGACGGAGAAAGGAACAAGCTGGGCCTGGTATGCGGGAGGCTACAACGATGCCGTCGCCGGCCATCCGGACAAGCTGTTCGAAGTCCACCATCAACCATTCATGTATTTCCAGAACTACGCCCCGGGCACGCCTGGAGCCAGTCACCTTCGGGATGAAGCGGACTTTATCAAAGCGATCACAACCGGAACCCTGCCTGCAGTCTCCTTCTGGAAGCCCATCGGCGAGGACGACGAGCACCCAGGATACAGCAACCTGCAACGAGGCGAGCTCCATGCCGGTGAAATGCTGAAGCAGATCGAGAACAGCACGGCATGGGCTCATACGCTGGTCATCGTGACGTATGACGAAAACGGTGGCGAGTGGGATCATGTGCCGCCGCCCCGGTCCGACCGCTGGGGACCCGGCACGCGCGTACCGCTCCTGATTGTCTCGCCCCTGGCCAAGAAGGGTTTTGTCGACAAGACACAGTACGACACGCCCTCCATCCTGTCCTTGATCGAGCACAAATACGGGCTAAAGCCACTCGGCGACCGCGATGCACGGGCTTTGCCGTTCCTTAATGCGCTGGAGGTCCCGGGTTCGCCGGATAATGCGCTCCAGATACTGAATGCCCCGGCCGCTCCTCATTGATACCGACCCAGGTTGCGACGATGCGCTGGCTATTTGGCTCGCTTTCGCCTCGCCGGAAGTGACAATCAGGGGCATTTCGACCATCTGCGGCAACACTGCGCTGCCCCAGATTACAGAAAATGCCTGCCGGATTTGCGAGTTGGCCGGACGTATCGACATACCGATTTACCCCGGCTGCTCACAACCCATGCTGCAGACCCTGGATACTGCGGAGGTCGTGCACGGCGCGGATGGACTTGCCGATCTTCGCTGGCCGCCGGTCTCGATGCGGCCACAAGCCATGCACGCGGTCGACTGGATCGTGGACAGCGTAATGTCGGCCCCCGCAGGAGACTTGACGCTGTGCGCCCTCGGCCCCTTGACCAATCTTGCTCTCGCCATCGTCAAGGAACGGCGCATAGTGGCGCGATTCCGGGAGCTGGTCATCATGGGCGGATCTTTCTTCGCCGGCGGTAACAGCTCCCAGGTGCCGGTTTCGGAAAGCAACATCGCCAACGATCCCCATGCGGCAAGGATCGTGTTTGAAAGCGGCGCCAACATCACCCTGGCGCCCCTGGACCTTACCCACCGCAACCTCGCGACACCCGAGCGGATCAACGCAATCCGGGGCAGGGGCCATGTTGCCGATATCGCCGCCGACATCATGACGTTCTACAGCCGCTACGATGTCGAAAAAATGGGATTGCCGGGCGGGCCCATCCACGATCCCTGCACAATTGCGTGGCTGATCGCGCCTACGCTGTTCAGTACACGTCGCATTGATGTCGAGGTCGAAACCATGTCGACGTCGAGCCTGGGCCTGACGATCGGCGACTGGTGGGGCGCCACAGGCAAAAAACCGAACGTAACGGTGCTGCACAACCTAGATTCGGATGGATTTTACAGCCTGTTGGCGGATAGACTGGCGTTGTTATGAGCGAAAAACCGTACATGATCGTTTTCGGCAACGAAAAAGGCGGATCGGGGAAGTCTACAGCGGCCTTGCACACGGCCGTTGGGCTGCTGCTGCAGGGACAATCCGTCGGCGTGATCGATCTGGACGTGCGGCAAGGCACGGTTACCCGCTACCTGGAAAACCGCCGGCGGTTTTCTGCCACCGAAGAGGGCAGGGGGCTGAAGCTGCCCCGCCAGCCGTCCGTGCCGCCGACCGGCGGCGAGGGCGAGGGCGAGGGCGAGAAGGAACGTCTTGCGGCCGCCATCGCCGAACTATCCGCCGATTGCGCTTATATTATTATCGACACGCCCGGCACCGACAACACGTTGAGCCGGCTTGGCCACTCATACGCGGACACACTGGTTACGCCGATGAACGACAGTTTCATCGATCTCGACCTGCTGGCGAAGCTGGATACCGTAACGCATGCCATCCAGGGTCCCAGCACGTACAGCGAAATGGTATGGGAACAGCGCAAGCAGCGCGCCCTGCGCGACCGGGGCAGCATAGACTGGGTCGTGATGCGCAACCGGTTGTCTCACCTGGACGCGCGCAACAAGCGCGAGATCGCCGACGTCATGGAAAAGCTGTCGCGCAGGATCGGGTTTCGCTTGGCGCGCGGATTTGGCGAACGCGTCATTTTTCGCGAACTCTTTCTGAAAGGCCTGACTTTGCTCGCTCCGAAAAAAGGGGGATTGACCATGAGCCAGATCGCCGCCCGCCAGGAAGTCCGTGCCCTGATCGACACCATTCTCCAGGCCCGCCGCGCACCGCCGAAAAGCAATGCCGCGTAGCCGGCGCGACCCTTCGCCGGGCAACCGCGTTGCCGCATCGAATCAACCCCAGTACAAGGATATCACCATGGCTCACGCTCCCGTCCGAAAGGCGGTTTTTCCGGTTGCCGGACTTGGCACCCGTTTTCTTCCCGCCACCAAGGTCATGCCAAAGGAAATGTTGCCGCTGGTCGACATGCCTCTGATCCAGAATGCGGTGGAGGAAGCGCGCGCAGCCGGCATCGAGGAGTTCATCTTCGTGACCAGCCGCGGCAAGCACCTGCTGGAAGATCAGTTCGACCTGAGCCCCGAGTTGCTGAACACGTTGGAATATCGGGGCAAGGCTGCTGAGATGGCCCTGGTCAAGGCCGCGCAAATCCCGGCCGGCAAGCTGAAATCGACCCGGCAGGCAGAGCCGCTGGGCCTGGGCCATGCGGTGTGGTGCGCGCGCGAACTGGTCGGCAGC
>CALMVH010000331.1:7531-11738 GCA_937873165.1 uncultured Rhodospirillales bacterium | reverse complement strand
GGCTGCAAGGGGGAGGTTCCTCGAGGATCTTCAGCAGAGCATTCTGTCCCGCTCTGTTCAGGTGCGCCGCTTCATCCACGATGGCTACGCGCCATCCGCCTTCGGCCGCGCTGAGCCGCAGGAAAGACGCGATCTTGCGGACATCCTCGACCGCGATCTCCTTCGCGGGCTTGCCATTGTCCGCGTCGCGGTGCCGTTCCACCGTTAGAAGGTCGCCGTGCGATCCAGCGATCACGCGGCGGGTCGAAGGCGCGGTTTCGTCGCTGCCTAGTCCGGTGTCCCGCCGCGCGGACTCTGGTGCCAGGAGAAACTTCGCCAGGCGGAACGCCAAAGTCGCCTTGCCGATACCTGCCTCGCCGCCAAAGATCAGAGCGGGCGGGAGCTGATTTTCGTCTAACCAGCGACGCAAGGTCGCCTCAAATGACCCCAGTCCGAGCAGCCTGCCATTGGCGCGTGGAGGCGGGATCACAGCGCCAGTCCGTAGCGGACGGATATCTCCGCCAGCAAGGCCGCGCTGATCGTATCCGGATCCTGCCGAGCATCCACGATCGAGCACCGGTCTGGTTCAGCCGCGGCGATCGCGAGGAAACCGTCGTTGACCCGGCGATGGAAATCGAGGCCCATCCTCTCGAAGCGTTGGTGGTCGACGGCCCTGTCGAGGCCGGTTTCGGGGTCGATATCGAGGACCAGCGTTAGGCCCGGAGCGAAATCGCCGATGGTGCAGCGCCGAACGGTTTCGATGAGTGTCCGGTCGAAGCCGTACCCGTAACCCTGGATCGCCGTCGTTGTGTCGAAAAACCGGTCGGAGATAACCCATTTACCCGCGTCGAGCGCGGGCTTTATCACCCGTTCAACGTGATCGTATCGCGCGGCATAGAACATCAGGATTTCCGACATGGGCAGCCACCGGTCGGTTTCGCCGTTCATCAACAGATGCCTGATGTCGTTCGCGCCGGCAGAGCCACCCGGCTCGCGGGTTGTCAGCACATCCTGTCCAGAAATCCTGAGCGCATCGGCGATACGGGCGATCTGCGTGGATTTCCCGGCGCCGTCCCCGCCTTCCAGGGTGATGAAGCGGAGCCGCGTCACGCGTGACCACTGATCAGGCCCTTGAGGGCAACGAAGATCCGCGACATCGCACCCAGCCGGCCAACGGGCTGCGTCGCGATCAGGGGGAAGTCCTGCGCGGGCATGCCGGGAACTTCCACGTGCAGCGTGCCCACTTTTTGTCCAAGCGCGATCGGCGCGGGAACGGGGCCGTCGTACACGATCGTCGCCTTCAGGTTCTGGCGTTTGGTGCTGGTCAGCGTCATCTTGACGTCGCTTTCCACTGCGGCAGGCACGGTCGCCGCGGCACCCAGCCAGACCGGCGCATCGTCGAGAGCCTGACCGGCCTTGAATAGGTCCATCAGGCGGTACTCATGCCAGCCCCACTCCAGGAGGGTGGCGGGCTGGTCGGCGCGGGCCTGCATCGACGGAAGGCCATTTATGACAAGGATCAACCGATGTCCCTGCTGGACGCCCGAACCGGTCAGTCCGTATCCGGCTTCCTCCGCGTGACCGGTCTTCAGCCCGTCCACGCCGACATTCCGATACAGCAGGGGGTTGCGATTCATCTGGTGAATGCCGTTCCAGGTGAACTCCATTTCGCTGAAATAGTGATAGTATTCCGGAAAGTCGGTAATCAGCCTGTGCGCCAGGATCGACAGATCACGGCACGTCGAATAATGGTTGGGGTTCGGCAGGCCACTCGCGTTCATGAAGTGACTTTCGGTCATCCCGAGTTCCTGTGCCTTCAGGTTCATGCGTTCGGCGAACGCATCCTCCGATCCGGCGATTCCCTCCGCCAGCACCACGGTCGCATCGTTGCCGGATTGGATGATCACGCCCTTGATCAGATCGTCGACGGCCACGTTGTCGTTCAGCTTCAGGAACATGGCCGAACTTTCCCGGCCCCCGCCGCCCGTGCGCCACGCGTGCTCGCTGACCGGCAGCTTGCTGTCCAGGCTAAGCTTGCCTTGCTTCAGCTGTTCAAAAACGAGGTACATCGTCATCATCTTGCTCATCGAGGAGGTCGGCATGCGCTCCTCCGCGTTCTTGTTGTACAAAACGCGGCCGGTATCGAAATCCACCAGATACGCATAATGCGCGTCGGTTACCGGCGCGTTTGTATCGTTGCCGGGCGTGGCAGCCGATGCCGATTGCGGCGCCACCGCAGCCGACGGCTTCTTCACATGCGATCTCGCCTCCGCCGAGCCGGTCAGCAGAACGAGGGTGCAGGCAGCAAGCAGATAACGGTTCGGCGACATGGCTTTGTTTCCCTATTCCACCACGATCTTGGCGTCAGGCACGCCGGACTGGATCACCTGATTCAATTGCTGGTCGGCAGTATCGACATCCTTCAGCGGACCGACCCGCACCCGGTAGATCGGCTTGCCGATTCCTGGCGCGGCCGTGACCTGCGCGCCCTGCCCCGCCAGACGGTCGCGGAGCTTATCCGCGTTCGCCTCCGACGCAAAGGCTCCTGCCTGGATATAGATGCGGGTGCGCGTGACGGGTTCCTTCTGCACGGTCGGGGCTGGCAGGAACCGGCCGCCGACAGATTGCCCTTTGGGCACCGCCGCCACTCCGGTTTCGTCCTGCATGACAGCTTTTTCATCGACCACCTTGATGCCACCGGTATTGTCGGCCAACGGCATCGCCTGGACCGCATGCGATGACTCGGGCGTTGCTTCGGCAGCGGCAATGGTTTCGGCGGGAATGGCAAGCGGGGCGGCTTCCACCGGGGCCGCGGTGGCGGCAGCCGGTGCTGACGGATTGGTTTCGATTGCATCGGCGACGCTTGGCGCGAGTTCGCCGTGACGAGCCGCATCCGCCAGGGCTTCGCTGTCCTTTGCCAGGATCTGCACGCGCACCTTTGCGGTACCCTTTGTTTCGAAGCCCAGCAACTGGGCACAACGGCGCGACAGGTCGATGATCCGGTTCTGGGCGTAGGGTCCGCGGTCGTTGATGCGCACGATCAGCGCACGGCCGTTGTCCAGGTTGGTCACCCGCACCAGGCTGGGCATCGGCAGCGTGCGATGCGCGGCGGTCAGCTGATTGGGGTCATAGAGTTCCCCGTTGGCAGTCGGTTCCCCGGTGAACTCGCCCGCGTACCAGGACGCGATGCCGGTTTCATCGTAGTTGGGATCGAAAGCGGGCACGTAGGTGGTGCCGTTGATCAGGTACGGTTTCCCGATCTTGTAATAGCCGCCTTCCGATCCGGTACCGGCTGCCGGGCCTGAGCCGCGGTTGGCCATCGTGGCCGGATGCGAGGCCGAGGAACACGCCGATAGACCGAGCAGCATCATGTACAAGGCCAGGCGCCGCCGCACCTCAGTCCCGCCCTTCCATGGCGTCGCTCATCAACCCGATGGCACTGGCGAAATACGTGGAATGATTCCACCGCATGATGACGCGAAAGTTATTGTAGGCCAGAAACGCGCGCCCCATCGGGCCATCAGGCAGGATCAACGCCGCCTGGATGCCGCTTTCGGGCAGGGCAAGCCCGTCGATGCGGCGGACGCCCAGCCGGCTCCAGGCCTCTACCGGTTGAAGCTTGTCACCCCCGGCCAGGCTCATGTCGAAGCGGACAGGCAGTGAAACCTCCCTGCCCCACAATTCGCCCGGCTTCCAGCCCAGATGTGCCAGGAAGTTCGCGCCCGATGCCAGCGCGTCCGGCGTGCTGTGCCATATGTCGCGGCGGCCGGAGCCCGTGTAGTCCACCGCGTATGTAAGAAAAGTGGAGGGCATGAACTGCACCTGCCCCATCGCGCCCGCCCACGATCCGGTCATCTCGTCCAACGAAACGTCGCCCGCATCGACGATCTGCATGGCCTTGATCAGTTCATTCTTGAAGAACTCATGCCGGCGGCCCTCAAACGACAATGTCGCAAGCGACGGAATCGTCTGGTAGTCACCCATCGAACTGCCGAAACTCGACTCCATGCCCCATAGCGACACAAGAACGGACGGCGTCACGCCATAATCCTTCTGGATCCGGTCCAGCAAGGCCCGGTTCTGGTCGAGCATGGCCTGCCCGCGCTCGATACGCGCATCGGTCGCGATCTTTGCGATGTACTCGTCGAACGTTTGAGTTTTTTCCGGCTGCCTCCGGTCCAGTTCGATCACGTGCTGGATGGGCTGAAAACCGCGCAGGCTGGCATCG